>DAOVIP010000155.1 GCA_030671465.1 Candidatus Aminicenantota bacterium
TCATTTGATTCAAATTCGGTGACCAAAACGGGCGCTTCCCGGGATATACGGGTGGTAGAGGTGAAGATATATTCATCGAGAATTATATCACCCCAGACGATTACATCCTTTCCGGGAAATTGTTTCAGTGTACTTTTCAGGCGATTGATCATAAAAAATAATATCAAATATCGGTTGTCGAGTCAAGATTCTTCTCCTGAATGGTTCTGAAGCGGGTTTTGATGGACGTTTTGACTTTCCCTGAAAATTTCATTAAACTAAACTCTGGACTGGATCATGAACAGACCGAGACAGCAGATAATAAATGCCGGACGAGCGCTCCTGGACCTGAAGTTGCAGAATACCCACAGCGGTAATATTTCCTTGAAAGTTGGCCGCAGGATTTACATGACCAGAACCGGGTCCAGGAAAGGTCACCTGGTGCCAGCCGATATCATCGATTTCAATGTGTCCGATCATTTAAAGGCTATTCCACGCATATCCTCTGAGGCAGGCAGTCACCGGGGAATCCTGGAATACAGCAATGCGGTCATTCACAGTCATTCCATTGCCGCCACCCTGCTGTCTTATTTTGAAACCCAAATCATACCGGTGGATTGGCCTGGTCAGTTTCATTTAAAATCAATTCCGGTACTGGAATTCAAATCACCGGCCGGATCTCCTGAAATGGAAAAAGAGATCCCTGATATACTAAGGAGTCATCCAGCACTGGTGGTTAAAACCCATGGGCCCTTTGTACGGGGGATTAGCCTGGATGAGGCTTTATTTCATATGGCATTACTTGATTTTTCGGCAACCATATTGTTGCATTTGAAGTCACTGGGAGTGAATCCGCCTGTAATGAATATTTCCGATTATCCCACGATCAAACCTTTAAAAATCCTTGGTCAGCCGAAAGTGGTCAGCGATATTTCTATTGTAAAGACAATCACTCAGATAGCTTCAGATTTATTTGAACTTCAACTATCACCGCTGTTTACCGGCTCGATCAGCCTAAAAAGAGAAAAACAACTATTGATTTCTCCCCGGGCAACCATTCCCCGCTATTTCAAACCGGTTATCTATCAGGTTCCCCTCATGGTGGAAACTGATCATTTTTTCACTAAACTTCATCAGGCGGTATATCTTCACTCGGGCGCCCGTTCAGCCATATTCACACATTCTCCCTTTGGGTTGATTCAGGCGTTTTCAGCCTTATCCAGGGGGCAAAAGGCCATTATTCCGGTAGATGCCGAAGGGAAAATTCTGTATCCTTCCATCCCGGTACTCAATCCAGCTGAACACTTCAGAGAAATCGTCAGACAGGCCGTCAGACATAAAATGGTTGTCCTGTCCGGCCTGGGTGTGCTTTCTATCGGGGATACTCTGGAACAGACCATTCACCATTGTTCATCATTGAAAAATATTGGGTTGATCAAAACCAGGTATGAGATGTTGAAACGGGATGGTAAAGATCTGATTAAATGGGAATGAATTTCAACAATATCCTTGACAGAAAATTATTTTTTACTCATAATCATATTGATGCCAAACATGCTGGGAATTTAGATTTAAATCATTGAAGGAGAAAAAAATGGCCATCATTTCAGACAAAAAAAATAATGTATCAGATCGAAACCTTAATATGTCAACCAGGAGTTCGGGGGGTATATCCGAGTCCAAATCAGTGATCGGTAACACTTTAAGCATTAATGGAGACCTTCAGGCTGATGAAGAAGTGACCATTGAGGGTAAAGTCAAGGGAACCATCAAGGTCAGCTCACTATTGATTATCGGACACCAGGGTTATGTGAATGCCGATATCAAGGCCCGGGAGGTGGTGATCCAGGGTAAAGCCGAAGGGAATATAACCGCTACTGAACGGGTTGAAATATTTGCCAATGGTGAATTTCTGGGAGATGTGAACTCCAAAAAATTGATCATTAAAGAGGGTGCCATTTTCAAGGGTAATGTCAATATGGAAGATTCACCCAGAACGCCATTTTCCACCTTCAAACCCGATATGTCCCCGGCAGTGCCTATATCCGAAAAAAAACCCGATAAATAAAATAATACTTTTGAAATTATTCTGGAAGTAGACATATTGAGGAGGTACCAAAAGATGTCAGATAATGCTTTTCCTGAAATGATAACCAGTTTACCCGAGGCAGATATCCCTTTTAAAGGGGTAAGGGGCTGGATTTCCCAGGCACCGGATCATCAAATCGTGTTTATGGATATAGAACCCATCGGGGATGTGGCTCCGCATAGCCATGGTGAGCAGTGGGGGATTGTGGTGGAAGGAGAGATGGAGCTGACCATTGGATCTAATACCAAAATCTACCACCCTGGAGATAATTATCATATCCCCGAAGGAGTGGTTCACGGCGCCAAATTCCTGACCCATGTCCGGGTCATTGACATGTTTGCCGATAAAAACCGCTACAAACCCAAAACCTGATACATAATAAATCAATTATTTCTGACCGAATTCACCCCTGCAACCGTATAAAACCGTGAAAGGTGGATTTTATGAAAAATAGAATAAGCGGGAAAATTGTAGCGTTATTTTTGGTACTTTTTGGATTTACAGTCCGGTGTTCCACCGAAGGGGACAACAATCAACAAGTTGAGGAATTAGCCTTTATCAGTATCGTATCCGGAGATCACCAGATCAGTCAGGACAATACCTTGTTGGCAAATCCCATTGTGGTTGAGCTGAAGGATGCAGGCCAAAATCCCCTCAATGATCAGACCTTGTATTTCAGTGTGGTGGAAGGAGAGGGCATGGTCCCTTCCGGTTCCACTCAGACCACTGATATCAGTGGCCGGGTTTCCATTCAATGGCGTATCGGTAGCGGTTACAACGGCATTGAAGTTACGCTTAGCAGTGATTCACATACAGCATCACCGACCTATATATGTGCTGAGGGTGATAATCCGGTCGGTATTCACCAGACCCGCACCATTGCAAGCTTCCATAATGTCGAAGGGGTTTTGTATTCCATGACCTTTTACGGCAATTACAGCCATGAGGTTTTCAGCCAGAGCAATTTAAACTCCAGCTTACTGGATTCCGATTCTTCCGAAAGCGGCCGCTTTAACTGTTCCCTGTTTACGGTTTTCGGAGATAAGAGTAACTATTTAATGGGCCGTAGTTTTGACAATCCGGCCGGATGGGTCTGCCTTACCATGATTACCAAGTTGAATCCCAGTGATGGTTATGCCTCCATTGCGCCGGTCCGGATGAGGGATATCGGATTTGGCCCCAACACCGACTTCGATTCGATGACTTTTTCAGCCAGGCTGAGGTTGCTTGATGCGGTTTATTTCCCTCCGGACGGGATTAATGAACCGGGATTGATCATGGGCCTGGCCAATGTGACTCCAATGCCATACTACAGGGATCCGGACAACGAAACCATCGGCTGCCAGCCCT
This sequence comes from Candidatus Aminicenantota bacterium, assembly GCA_030671465.1. Lineage (GTDB taxonomy): Bacteria > Acidobacteriota > Aminicenantia > UBA2199 > UBA2199 > CAZOWT01. Next base: position 3,419 of record DAOVIP010000155.1, read on the forward strand.
GGGTCAGAAAAGTTCTGGATCAATGCAGTACGGTTGATGAAGCCGTTGCACTGACCATGAGATACAATATTGCCGGCGGCGGACAGGATGTACTGGATGTCCATGCCATTGTGGCGGATGCCAGTGGGCGCTCCATAATATTGGATCCGGCAGAAGGAGAAATGAAAATAATCCCCCATATCGGGAATTTTCAGGTGATGACCAATTCGCCCATCTATCAGGTACCCTTGGATACACTTTTTCAGCAATGCTGGAGATTTCAAACCATTTATGAGCGGCTAGAGCTTGAGAACGGCATTCTGAGCAGCGATGAAGCCCTGGATCTTCTTCAGGAGGTGGGCAATCAGTGGACCGAATGGTCGGCCGTTTACCTTCTGAATCCCCGGGGGTTCAGAATCGCCATTGATTTCAACTTTGATCCCATTTATGATTTTCACCTCTTCCCCCTCTGGTAACGTTCAAAATGATAAATACCTTCAATCCGATGATGTGTTAACCTTTTAAGTCAACATTATATTCCAAACAAATCGGATTCTCCTGCGTAATTATAATATGTGTAGAATAGGGGAAGTATCGTGATGTGTCCCCGAGAAACAATGAGATTTTCGTATGATATGAACCAAATGGGGTCAAATTCCGTCTATAGGATTTGAAGGATGTTGCAAGAACAGATTGATAACAAAGGGAGAATCAAATGGAAAACCACAAATCCGGAACCTTAGCCTGGTATCGGAACGATCTGACCGTTCTGGCCGGACTGGCACTTTTTAAACTATTCATTCACCTTCCGGTCTTGACCCGGTATGGGTATCATCATGATGAGTTGTATTTCATTGCCTGTGGAAGGCATTTATCCGTTGGCTATGTGGATCATGCGCCACTGGTGCCATGGATTGCCTGGCTATCAACAACTCTGTTCGGAGAGTCACTATTTGCCCTGCGCATTCTGGCCACCCTGAGCACAGCCATGACTGTGTTTATGGTCGGATTGCTGGTAAAACGACTGGGCGGGGGACGGTTTGCCCAGGTCGTGGCCGGTATTGGAATGATTATCGCTCCGGTCTTTCTCAGAACCGGCAATATGCTCTGTCTTCCCGCATTTGAACCGTTATTCTGGGTGCTGGCCAGTTATATGGTGGTCAGAATCATCCAGGAAAATAATCCCCGTCTGTGGCTGTGGGTGGGCATTATTGTAGGAGCGGGTATGCTGAACAAACACTCCATGTTATTCTTTGGATTCGGTCTGGTCGTGGGCATGTTACTGACACCGATGAGAAAACATTTTAAATCTCCCTGGCTGTATGCCAGTGGGGGAGTTGTTTTACTGATGACACTGCCCAATTTAATATGGCAAATCATTCATGGATGGCCAACCCTTAATTTTATTTTAAACCTCAAGGCCGGGGTGATGAGCGGCATTTCTGCCCTGCAGTTTCTGGCCGGACAGTTGCTGTATCTTCACCCGTTTAATGTGGTTCTCTGGATATCCGGTCTGGTTTATTTTCTATTTTCCAAAACCGGGAAATCATACCGCATTCTTGGCTGGATTTGGGTTTCCGCATTTATTCTCCTGCTGGTAACCAAAAGCAAGATATATTACATGGCCCCTGCCTATGCCGCCATAATTGCCGGGGGTGGTATGGCAGTGGAAAAATGGGCGCTGAAAAAAGGAAAAAAATGGTTGAAACCGGCCTTTATCTCCTTCCTTCTCATAGGCGGTATTCTTCTGGGACCGATTTCAGTACCATATATGGATATCGATACCACTGAGAACTATATCAATGCCATCACCTTTGGCCAGTTCAAAAATATATATGAACTCACTGCTGATTTGAGAGGCATGTTCGGCTGGGAAAAAAGGGTTAAAACCGTGGCCGACGTATTTAATAGCCTGTCATCCGAGGAACAAAATCAAGCCGTGATATGGGCATTCGGGTATGGGAATGCCGGTGCTATTGACTGGTACGGTAAAAAATACGGATTACCCAATGCTGTGTCACTTTCCATGACCTACTGGCTGTGGGGGATTCCGGAA
>DAOVIP010000036.1 GCA_030671465.1 Candidatus Aminicenantota bacterium
ATGTCGGCATCCGCGGTCGAGTCTTCTTTGTAGTTGAGATCTACCAGAATTTTGTCATCTTTGATCCCGATTGATACGGCGGCAATGATCTCCAGTTCGGGTATTTCAGCCATCAGGTTTTCAAAAACAAGATATTTCAATAGTTTGACCACTACCAGCATGGCGGCGTTGAGGGCCACACAGCGGGTGCTGCCATCCGCCTGGATCACGTCGGTATCCACAAAAAAAGTTTTCCCGGTTATGGCCTTCATGTCAAAGGTATTTCTCAGTGCCCGGCCAATAAACCGTTGAATCTCAATATGGCGGTAATGGGATCGGGAGCGTTCCCTTTTCAAGCGTTGAATTCCCACCGAACCCGGGAGCATGGCATATTCCGCATTGATCCACCCCTTGTTTGAGTCTTTTAAGAAATGAGGGGTTTTGTTTTCAAAGGTGGCGGTGGAGATGACCCGGGTATTACCCTGTTCCAGCAGTACTGATCCGGGTATGTTCTGGATATAATCAGGTACAATATTGATGCCCCTGATTTCGGAATCCTTCCGGTTATCCGGTCTCATGGTTTTCTCCTGATGGTTTGGATTTCCAGCGCTGGTGAAACCACAGCCATTGTTCGGGGAATTGCCTGATTTTTTCTTCGATGAGAGTATTGCAGTACTGGGTCAGCCGGATTAAATCATCCTGGAAATCTCCGGTTTTCCGAAAGGCAACTTCATCCGAGATCTCAAGTACAATTTTTTTCGGTTCGTAATGGATAAAAACCGGGACAATGGGGATGTTACGCTTCAGGTGGAGCAGGGATACCGAGGGTACGGCACACACTTTCCGGGAAAAAAAATCAACAAATACCCCCTCTTCGGGCAGGGTGTTCTGGTCAATGATCATGCCGATGATCTGGTTATTCCGCAATTCCTTGAGAATGGTTTTGATGGAGCCTTTTTTGTAGATAATGCGGGATCCCATGTGCTCCCTGAAACGGATTACCCGTTTTTCGATCAGGGGATTATCCATGATCCGGGCCACATTGTAGGTTTTTCGGTTCAGTTTCCGGCTGATAATAAAGGGAACCAGCTCCCAGTTGCCAAAATGAGCCGAAAACAAAATGACCCCTTTTCCCCTGTTCAGACTATTCTCAAGAGCTTGGCTGTTCCGGATCTGGATCTCCGGTAAGATCTTTTTAGGCTTTTTCTTGATATACAAATAAATGACCTGGGTGAAAATTTTGGAAAAATGCTTGTATATATTGCGTTTCAATTGCCTGATCTCCGATGTCTTTTTTTCCGGAAAGGCCATCTCCAGGTTGTGGGTTACGATTTTCGAATGACGGCGGCCCAGTACCCGGAACAAGAAATCCAGGCTGGCCCGGTGAAGGGGCAGCAGGAACAGCGGAGATAATTGTATACTGATGACATAGGCCATGAAAACGGCATATTCGATCCGGTGTTTAAATAAAACCGTGTTTTTTGACATTTTCCCAAATCAGCTCATTCAGATTAAAGCTAAATTTTATACTATTTTTAGCATTAATTAAAGGAATACCGATCAAATTCAATTCCGAGAGCTTGATAAAATCCTTTTCTGTGCAAACCAGATAGTCAATCCGGTTTTTTTTTCTGAGGGTGTTCAAGCGGACCAGATCCCCCTGGTTGTATCCATGGTGGTCCGGAAAGGGCCTGAAAACTTTCAGGTTAAACCGGGAGAGGTCATCCCGAAACCGCTGGTTATCCCCCAGGGCCGAGAATCCCAGCAATGTGGCATTCCCAATGTCTGTTTCTCGGCCGGAGGCCTGGTGGAATTTCAGGAAAGAAAAAGCGTAATAGCCCCGAAGGGGGTGATTTTTTTTTCTCTTAAGTGGCCCCCGGGGTTCTTCTTCGGGTGGGTTCTGGAATTCGGATTCCCCGGCCAGGTGAAGCACAATGTCTTCCCGGCGGCTCAGCCATTTGAAATTTCTCAGATAATAATAAGGATGGCTGGGATTGATCAGCATGATCTTCAGGTTTTTACGGATTCCGGTTGACTGAAAGCCATCATCTAAAATAATGATGTTCCGGTCATTGTCTAATGCCTTTTTTATGGATTCATGCCGGTTTTTACCGATATAAATATGTTGGTGGGGGAAATTATTCCTCAGCAGAATGGCCTCATCCCCGACCTCCGAAACCCGGTGCTCCGGGGTAACCCGGGCTCCTGTTTTTTCATAACCGGACCGGTACCCCCGGCTGACAATGGCAAATTTCAGTTTTTTCCGGTTCAGGGCCTGACAGATTTCGTTAACCAGGGTGGTTTTACCGGTACCGCCGAATGACAGGTTGTCCACTGAAATAATGAATGCCTCGGAGTAGGCTTTTTTGCCCAGGGAACGCAGGCTGAGGGTCAGCAGGGAAAAGCATTTAAACAGAATGGACACCAGGTTCAATACCGGGGTCAATCCCTGATGAACGATTGTAGCTGGTTTAATATGCATTTCGTTGATCCTTTTTGGTCCAGAACGGTATTCAGGGCCTGCTGGCCCATCTTTTCCAGATCCAGGCCCTCGAGCTCCTGAATCGTGGCCTTAAAATCCGGTCCGTTCCGGATGATCCGATAAACACCTTTTTTGACCAGTTCCGCTCCGATATCCGGAAAATTATTGAACCTGGGGCCTCCCAGGATTATTTTGCCATGAATGGCCGGTTCATATAAATTATGTCCTCCGATTTTTTTCTGAAAAGTCCCTCCCATAAAGACCAGATCGGATATGGCCAAGATAGGGAACAGGTAGCCGATCCGATCGAAGATAAAAACGGATTCATCCGGATTGATGCGGCTGGAGCGGGACCAGGTGGCATGGGCCAGACCCAGTTTTTCCAGCTGTTTTTCAATTTGAGCGGTCCGATGGGGATGCCGGGGGACGATGATAAGGGCGTATTTGTCTGTCAGGGCGGGCAGGGCCGGAAAAATAATTTTTTCATCAGCGGCATGGGTGCTGGCCAGGACTATGATTTTTTTCCGGGGAGAGCTGAGTTTCAGATGATTCAGGATTTCGATTTTAGAGGGAAGGGATTTCTTGAGGGCGAAGGCTTCATCGGCCTTAATGTTTCCGCAGACTTTGAGTTTGGATTCGGGCAGGTAAAAGGTCTTGAATCGCTCCCTGTGGACTTCGGATTGCAGGAAATAAAAATCGACCATGTTGAAGTATTTTTTGAACAGCCACCGGCATTTTTTGTATTTCCGGTAGGCGGATTCCGATATCCGGCCGTTGATGACCACCACCGGAATCCGATTTTTCTCCATGATGGAAAGCCAGTTGGGCCAGATCTCAAGCTCATTGAGTATGAGCAGATGGGGTTTCAGGATTTTTAAAAATTTTTTAATGACAAAACTGAAATCAAGCGGGGAGTTGATCACCCGGATCCCGGTAAGGGTTTTTCGGGCATAGTCATAACCAGAGGGGGTGGTGACCGACAGGATGATGTTTTTATGGGTGATCGATAGTCGGCTGATCAGGTTTTCCAGGCTCCTGACCTCCCCGACTGAAACGGCATGGATCCACAAGCTCTCTTTTATACCCGGTTCCATGGCCGGAGAAAACCGGTGTTTGAACAGCTGGCGGTATCTTTTCAAGATCAGGAAGTGTATCCAGAGGGGGATCGATAGGGCCAGGAGGATGAAATAACCGATATCCAGAAAAATCATCCGTTTATTATATCACAAAAGCCCGGGAGATAAATCTCCGTACCGGTTCTCAGTTCGCCCGGTACCCGGAGTTCGGTAGAATCTTCAGGCTTTCTTTTTGGCCGATATTTCTTTGGAAATGATCTCGGACAGTTCCCCCTTCAGTTTTTCGATTTCTTCCATTTTCTGGGAAATTTTTTGAAAGATCTCTTCCTGCTGCTTGATCCCTTCCTCGATGAGGAACGCGGCGCTTTCGGACCGGCTTTTAAACAATCCGGCTTCTACCAGTGTGTTGAGATTGCGGTTGGCATCATCATTGACCCGTATGGTCAACACCGTGTTTCTGGAACTCAGGGCCCGGTCAATGGTTTTCTTCAGTGATTCCACGGTTCTGCTGGCGAATTTTTCCACATGGTCTCCGAACTCTTCAAAGACGTTTTTCTCTTTTTCCCCTGATGACTGGCCTGAAGCCGGATTTTCCGACTTGCGGCTATTGGATTGATTAACCATTTTATCCTCCTCGGTCTGCGAATACGGGCCTTGCATCGCGGGTGAAGGCCTGTAGCCGCTTTCTGCTGGCAATACTTACATGTATTTAAAACCAGCGTAATCAAATTACAATATACACAAAATTGATTTACATGTCAAGTCCAGGGTCATTTCTTTTTTAAATGATTCATTTTTATTTCAATAAAAAATAATCTGAAAATTTCAGTTTTTTTTTTTTTGACCTGAAATTACCATGAAATCCGGGTTTTTAAAACAAAATAATATCGGAAAAGCGGGTGTTGAAATTGGAAATATGTTGGTATATCGGCTATTTGAGGACTGGCATTTTTGAAACCAAGGTATATTCAAGGTTTTATAACAGTGTTGTTCAGACATGCCCAATATAACTACAAAAATAAAAAAAAAGTTGACATCTGAATTTTTCTATGTTACTAAAAGTTTGAAATGATAACAATTTTAGATGGAGATTGGCATGCCTGTTTTGGATTTTATAAAATCAAAGAAAGTTATCGGACTTGATATCGGAAGTTTTGCCTTAAAGCTGGTTGAACTGAAACCCAAGAAGAAGGGAAAGGAGACCGTCTATGAATTGGTTTCCCTGGGTTATGAACCGGTTCCTTATCAATCCATTGTCGAAGGGAGCATTATGGATTCCACGGCCGTGGTGGATGCTATCCAGCATATATTCTATGAGAGCAAGACAAAAACCAACAAGTTGTCTTTCGGGGTATCGGGCAGCTCGGTCATCGTGAAGCGAATCGAAGTCCAGAGACTCAGTCCCAGTGAAATGCACGAACACATCCTGTGGGAGGCCAGGCCCCATATCCCCTTTACCCCCGAAGAAGTTAACATTGATTATGAAATTATTGAATCCGATGATGTCCATCCGGAACGGGTGGGCGTAATTTTAGCTGCGGTCAAAAAAGAAAAATTAAATGATTATTTGAATGTCATTGCCATTGCCGATAAGGCATCCCATATCATTGATCTTGAATCCTTTGCCATCTTGAACAGTGTGTTAGCCAATTACGAAATGTACCAGCAACGCTGCATCGCCATTATCAATATCGGCGCTTCTATTTCCAATGTGATCATTGCCCGGTCGGGGCATCCTGTTTTTGTCCGGGATATCGCTTTTGGCGGTAATCAGTTTACCGACTTGATTCAGAAAGAATTGAACCTGAAATATGAAAAGGCCGAATCGGTGAAAAAGGGCAGGCAGGTGGAGGGGGTTTCGCCGGCAGCGGTCAAGCCGGCCATCAATCTGGTTTTCAACGAACTGAAAAATGAAATCAGCAAAACCTTTGAATTCCACCGCTCCAATACCACCGAGGGTCGAATCGATAATATTCTGATCAGCGGGGGAACCGCCAACCTGGAATCCATTGTGGATTTTTTCTCCCAGGAGTTTGATATCCCGGTTGAAGTTGTCAATCCTTTCAATAATATTGATATCAATCCCAAAAAATTTGACCTGGAGTTTATCAAAGACATGGCCCCGGTTTTTAATGTGGCCATGGGATTGGCTATAAGAGCCGTTGGAGATTTTAAATGATCAAAGTTAATTTATTAAGCCCAGAAAAAAAAGATATTGCCAAAGGAATTGAGGCACCGTCCATTATCGAAAAGCAGAGAGAGAGTCAGGTTCATGTGGGCTCGGCCATTGCGGCTGCTGTCATCACCGTGGGTGTCATTGGTTTTATGTATTTTTCCCAATCCTACCGGCTGGATAGCAGCACCCGTTTCCTGGCCGAGCGAAAGGCCCGAAAAACCGAGCTGGACAATGTCTTGAAGACCCTGGAACATCTGGAAAAAGCCAAAAAGGAACTTGACCGTAAGGTCAAAGTGATCGGGGACCTGAAAGCCAGGCAGAAGCAGACCGTGTTCATGATGGATGAACTCTCCCGGGTGCTTCCGGACTGGGTATGGTTGACCCGGCTCAATTTTTCCGGAGGGGTTTTGAATATCACCGGTAGGGCCCGGACCAATCATTTGATAGCCAATTTTATTGACAACCTGCAGAGCACCAATCATTTTTTCAAAATCCGACTCAACTCTACCCAGCGAAGCCGGGCCAGCGGGATCGAGGTGTTTAACTTCAGCATCAATTGTCGATACCGGAAACAGTCAGACAAAAAGGCGGTATAACATGGATTTTCAGAGTTTACCTTGGTACGGTCAATTGTTGGTTTTCCTGGTAGTGGGCGGAATTGCCATTGGAATTTTTTACTATATCCATTATTCACCCACCCAGGACACTGTCAATAGCATTGAAACCGAAATTGAAAACATTGAACGCGAAATCAAGAGAGCCGAGCAAAAGGAAAGTAAATTGAGGATGATCCGGGAGGAACTGGAAACCAAACAGGCAGTATTGGAAAAATTAAAGGCCATTTTGCCAGAAAAAGAAGAAATCAGTGCCATATTAAAACGGATTCAGTCCATTATTACCGGTGCCCGCTTACAAATACAGAAGTATGATCCGTTAAGCCTCAGGCCCAAGCCGGTATATATCGAAAATCCCATTGCCATCGTCCTGGACGGCAACTACCACAATCTGGGCATATTCTTTGACCAGCTGTCCAACTTAAAGAAGATTTTCACGGTTGACAGCCTGAACATCAGCCCCTTGCCCCGGATGAGTCGGGGATATTCTATCCGGGCTACATTCACAGCTACAACCTATTTATACCGGGAACCCAAAGATAAAAAAAAGACCATAGGACCTTGACGAGGAAATTGGAGGGGGTAATTACGTAGAGGAGAAAGGCGATGAAATTTTTGATTGTGATGATCATGCTGTTTGCCATGGTAATTCCTGCCCAGCAAGATAATGAAGCCAACGAGCAGGAAGCCAAGGTGACGGATGACAATAGCCAAGCTAGAATCCCGCCGGGCGAATTCATTTACCAGCCCCAGGGAAGAAGGGATCCTTTCTGGGATTTGAGCAAGGGAGAAAAAGCCAAAACTGCCCGTGAGGAACTGGAGGGTATTGCCGGTTTGCTCATTGATGAATTGAAACTGGAAGGAATTGTTTTTTCCAAGGGAAAATTTCGGGCTTTATTATCCGGTCCCAGTAATGCTGAGCCTCCTTTTGACGTCACTGTCGGAGTCAATGTATATGATGGTGTGATTGTAAAAATTGATTTCAACTCAGTGGTGTTTAAAAAGATCCTGACAATGCCCTTGGGAGGTAAGAAGGAAAAGTTTGAGACCAAATGGTTAAATCCTGAAAAGGAGGACAGAAGAAAATGAAATTAAAATTTGTAATTATATTGTGTTTCTTGCTGTTATTCCAACTGGCCGTACACGCCAAGTATTTTGTCTCTGATGTCGAATGTCTGACCGGTGAGGGTTTTGTTCAGTTACACTTCAAATCCAACCGCATCATTCCCATCCCGGACATTTTTTATCCCCAGAAGGATAACTATCAATTTATTGTCATGAGAATCAATAACATTGATTTTGACATTGATAAGAGCCAGTTGAAATTCGACTCCCCGATTATCCAGAAAGTCAACATTGTTGACAATGGAAATTTCGTGGACGTGGAAATCACCCTCAAGGAAAAGGTCAATTACCGGGTTTTTACCAATCGCAACGGGGTATATATCGAATTTCCCGATGTTAAGAACATAAAACCCGGCCCCAAAGCCGATGTCCAGTATGGAGACCGAAAACAGAAGGGCCTGAAGGAGACCGAGAAAATATCCCCGCCCCGGAGCAAGTACCCGGTAGTCACCCTGGATTCGACTACCCCGCTGAACAATCAGGGAAAATGCGCCATCCGGTATTTCAAGGTGGCGGAAAAGAATCAGGACGGGATTAAATTTCAATTCGGGTTGAGCAAAAGCACCCAGTACCGGGTGATTCCCATCCCGGAAACACCGGTGCGGCTGGCCATTGATCTGGACAATACCCAAAGCAAGCGGCTCAAGGAATTCATCCATTATTTAAACGTGAAAAGCATCCGGGGGGCCTATAACTCACCCTCGGTATTCCGGCTTGTTTTTGACCTGAAATATTTAAAAAATTATACCGTACAATTAAATCAAAATATCCTGGAAGTGGCCTTTTTCAATAAGGCTGAGTTCAAGAAGGAAGTGGCTGCGCTGAAAAAACCGGCAGCCGATAAGAAAAATGATCTGCCGGCCGTCCAGACCCGGATACCGGAAAAGACGGTTGCGTACAATAAAAAACCTGAATCCATCAAGAATGTTGAGCCGGTCAAGGACGACCCCATCAACGTTCAGATGGATAAGACCGGCCCGGCTAATAAAAAGAATGAGGTGACCCAGTCAAAAATCCAGACCGTAAACCCGGTTAAAAATAATAGTGAGTTCTTCAGCCAGGAAAAATCAAAAGCAGCCAATGATGATTTCACCGAAAAGTTCCTGAACCAGCAGAATGAGGAAACGGACACCGAAGCGACCCCCTTCGTCAAGCAAACCATTGCCGAAGGCAAACGCAAGTATCAGGGCGAGCCCATGGATTTCAATTTCAAGGATGCCGACCTGAACAATGTGCTGCTATTTTTTGCCAAGATTTCCGGCCTGAATTTTCTGATCGATCCCAATGTCAGAGGAAAGGTCACGGCCAGCATGACCCAGGTGCCATGGGATCAGGCCCTGGAATATTTCCTGAGGGTCAACAAGCTGGACATGATTCAGGAGGGCAATGTTATTCGCATCGGTAAGGTTGATGTGTTAGCCAAGGAGGCCCAGGAGCGGCGACGGCTAAGGGAAGCCCGGGAAATGGAAGGACGACTGGATGTGTTTACCATTGCATTAAGCTATGCCAGGGTGGAGGAAATCCGACCCATCCTGCAGAAATACCTCTCCCAGCGGGGCGAGATTGTGGTGGATAAACGGACCAACCAGCTGATCATAACCGATATTCCCCGCAACCGGCCCACCATTGACAGGCTGATCGAAACCCTGGATTTGCCCACGCGCCAGGTATCCATTGAAGCCCGGATTGTGGAAACCGAAGTCAATTATACCAAAAACTTCGGTATCCAGTGGGGATTCAATTTTATTGCCGATGCGGCTTTTGGAAACCAGACATCGCTGAGCTTTCCCAATTCCATCGGGATCAACGGTGGCAGCATAATCAACGCCAATGCCCCGGGCCTACCCGGAAATCTGGGTGGCTATGCCATTAACCTGCCGGCCCCCACCTTTAACAGCGGGGCGGTCTTCAGTTTTGGAAACGTAGCCAACACTTTTCAGCTGGACATGGCCATCACCGCCATGCAGAAAAATGGTAAGGGCAAGGTTATTTCCGCACCCAAAGCCACTACCCAGGACAACCAGGAAGCCGTTATCCAGCAGGGACGCCAGATTCCGGTACAGACGATTCAGAACAACACCGTGACTACCCGGTATGTACCGGCCGCGTTGGAACTACGGGTGACCCCCCAGATCACTGCCGCGGGCACCATTATTACCAAAATATTTATCACCAACAACTCGGCTGATTTTGCCAACCTGGTCAATGGTATCCCGCCCATCATCACACAGAAAATGGAGACCACAGTCATGATAAAAGACGGTGGCACCATTGTAATCGGCGGACTCTACCGGGTCGAGGACAGCAAAAACGTGGATTCGGTTCCGCTGCTGAGCAAGATTCCCATTTTAGGCAACCTGTTCCGCAACAATCAGCGGACCGGCAAACAGACCGAGTTGTTGATATTTATCACCCCTCGGATCAATAAATAGGAGGCCACAATGAAATTGAACGGTCTAAAAATATTTGCTTTGATTGTATTGGTGGTGGTTGGTTTCTCCCGCTGCAATATTTTCGAAAGCGGCAGCACCTCCAATACCATACTGATCATCAATTCCATTACCGATAAG
>DAOVIP010000090.1 GCA_030671465.1 Candidatus Aminicenantota bacterium
AAAAAACTAGACAAAGAAAAAGAAAAACTCATTATCGAACTCAAACTGGTTGAAGCACTGGACTTTGAAAAAATGCCTTTTCTGGACGATATCCAGAAGGAAATCGAAAAGCATGTCCTGGAGAGCAAAAAGTTATCTAAACACCAGAAAAAATTGATCAGCGAATCGATCAGCAGTGTCAAGCAATTGATAAAGGACCTGAAAAAAAGGGATAAAAAAGAGGAAAAAGACCTGGAAAAATAAAATCCACCTTTATTGCCTTCCGGTTGAAATATTATTTTTTATAATGCTATAATTGGGTGGGAGTATAATCAAAAATGTTCAGATTTAAAATCTATTTATTCACCTTTATATTGATATTCAGTGGATTATTAAGGAGCCAGAAAATCCTGACCCTGAAAGACAACCAGCAAAAGTACCCGCTGGGATTGTACCTGGAGATCCTGGAGGATCCCGGGGCAGAATTAACTTTGGAGCAGGTCACCTCACCGGAATACAGTTCACGGTTCAAACCCAACCGGGAACGGGTGCCCAACCTGGGCTTCACCCGCTCGGCCATCTGGGTACGCTTCAGGATATTAAACCAGGCCAGCATCCGCTCCCCCTGGCCCCTGGAACTGGTTTATCCCAACATGCATTATGCCGATCTCTACCATCTGACAGAAACGGGTCAGCTGATGAGAGTCAAAAAAACCGGCACCCTGCTTCCGGTGGATACCCGTGATCATCTATACCATCACCTGGTTTTTCTTCTCCCCCTGCCCAAAAATACCGTCCAAACCGTATACATGCGTTTTCAAAATGATGAATCCATGACTATCCACCTGATCCTCTGGTCCATGACCCAGTTTATGAAGCGAAGCCAGTCCGGCCATATCCTGCACGGGGCCTTCATTGGTATTCTGCTGATCATGATCGGATTTCATGCCTTTCTGTTTTTTTCGCTGAGAGACAAGAGCTATCTATATTATATCCTGGCAATTACCGCATGTCTTTTTTTCTCTCTGACTGCCAACGGCATCGCCTTTGCCTATCTCTGGCCCCAGTTTACCGGCTGGAACCAGCTGGCTCTGCCCTTTTTTGGCGGGCTGATGGTCATGTCCATCATCAAATTCGCCGACTACTTTTTAATGGCCAAAAAACAGCTGGCCCTGACCCACAAATTCACCACCATCTACCTGATGGTAATGACTTTGCTGGTGGTTCTGGTCCCCATCCTCAGCTACCGGCTGATCATCCTCCCCATGGTTATCTGGGGGATTCTGGGGGCCGTATTGCTGCTGTTTATTGGCATCAATTCCATATTGAAGGGATTTCACCCGGCCCGTTATTTTTTTATCGGGATTGCCGTCATCGGTATCAGCGGCATCATCCATCTGCTGGTCAGGCTGGGCATGATACCCAGCAATCCCATCTTCGAGCACGGTTTCTCCCTGGGCATTATCCTGTTTATGCTACTGATGTCACTGGGCCTGACCGACCGGGTAAAATTGTTGAGACTTGAAAAAGAGCAGGCCACCCGGGAGTTGAGGGAAAGCGAAGAGCGCTTCCGTTCATTGGTGGAAACCACCCATGACTTCATCTGGGAAGTGGACCAAAACGGGGTGTACACCTATGTCAGTCCGAAATGCATGGATCTGCTCGGTTTTCGGCCCGAGGAAATGCTGGGAAAGAACAAACTTGATTTGATAGCCAGGAACGAAGCCACCCAGGTGGGCAAACTATTCAACCAGAAGTTAGCAGATCGTCTGCCTATCATCGGACTGGAAAACAAGAACATTCACAAGGACGGCCACACCGTGATACTGGATACCAACGGACTCCCGTTTTTTGATGGGAAAGGCAATCTGCTGGGTTACCGGGGAATCGATCGGGAAATCACCAACCGCCGGCGACTGGAGGAAGAACGCCAGAGGCTTCATGTCCAGATCCAGCACAGCCAGAAATTGGAGAGCCTGGGGGTGCTGGCCGGGGGCATCGCCCATGATTTTAACAATCTGCTCATGGGTGTCCTGGGCAATGCCAGTCTCACCCTGAAAAGCCTGAGCAATCCCATCGAAGCCAAACAATATATTGAAAAAATTGAGAAAGCTGCCCAACAAGCTGCCAAACTCACCAACCAGATGCTGGCCTACTCGGGGAAGGGTAAATTTGTGATCCAGCCGGTGAACCTGTCGGAACTGGTCGAGGAGATGACCCAGCTGCTCAAGGTATCGATTTCAAAAAATGTGAGCATACGCTATAATTTCAGCCCGGACCTGCCGGATATCGAGGCCGATGTATCCCAGATCAGCCAGGTAATCATGAACCTGATTGTTAACGCCTCGGAATCCATCGGAAACAAAGTCGGTGTTATTTCGGTTCGGACCAATATTATGAAAGTGGACGACACCTATCTGATTGAAACCTTTTTTGGGGACAATGTAACAGAAGGCGAGTATGTATTCCTGGAAGTCTCGGATAATGGCATTGGTATGGACAAGGCCACTCAGGAAAAAATATTCGATCCTTTCTTCACCACCAAGTTCAAGGGCCACGGGCTGGGCATGGCCGCAGTGCTGGGAATCGTACGAGGTCACAAGGGAGCCATTAAAGTATACAGCGAACTCGGCCAGGGAACCACCATCAAGGTATTGTTTCCCGCGGAAAAGGCGGTGAAACCGAAAAAGATCCCCCGTGAGACCACCAACCAGACCGAGCTGGCCGGCAAGACGGTACTGGTGGTGGATGATGAACAAACTGTCCGGGAAGTAATCAGGGACATGCTGAAGAATCGCGATATGAAGGTCATTGAAGCGGCCAACGGCAGGGAGGGAATCGAAATATACCGCGAACATGGGGATACCATATTCCTGGTTTTGCTGGACACCACCATGCCGGAAATGAACGGAGAAGAGGTCTTCAAGCAACTTCGGCAGATGAATCCGGACGTGAAAGTGATATTGATCAGCGGTTACAACCAGCAGGATGCCACCAGTTTTTTTGTTGGGAAAGGCCTGGCCGGATTTATTCAAAAACCCTTTACCCTGGAAAAATTAATGGAAAAACTGAATGAACTGCCGGTTGACGACAATCCCAAGGCACCCTAATCCAACCGATCAGCGACGGTTTAAAGACCAGGCCCTGGGTTTATCTACAAACCACTCCTTGGCCCGGGCCCAGGTCTTTTTGAAAAAATCGGAATTTCGGTAATTCTCCAAATCCTGTTCTGATTGCCAGTGACTGTAGGAGAAAAAAATATTTTCCCGGGCAACATCCTGAAGAATATCCAGATGTTCACAGCCGGGAACTTTTATGATCTTGACCCGGACCTCATCCAGGAATTCCTTCACAGCTTCAATTTTATCTTCATGAAAGTTCATGAGTACGATTCGAACAATCATGATGGTGGCCTCAATCTTTGCCGGTTGCGATACTCATATTCTGGGAGTTCATTTATTTCGTTTATAGTGGCGTTTGATAATTCCCAGAATCCAGCCATACTTCTGCTGCATGGCTTTGAGCAGTTCGATATCTACGGTCAGCCCTTGATTATGCTGTTTGCCCTCGGGTCTGACAAAATCGAGCACACCGTCACCATTGCTGTCACTCAATAAAAAGATTTTATTGGCAGGTGTTTTCAACAGCATATCAATGGCATTTTCAGGAAAATTTTGCAGCAGGTCCCGGATGCGGGAATCCCTTCTCCTGGACCGAGTCGCTGTCCGGAAAGTTACGGTAATCCAGTAATTTTTTTCATTCAGGTCCAGCACATACTGGTCATAAAACACATCCGGATTGAATGTGGCATTTTGCACTGTGGCTTCCCGTTTCTTAAACTCGGCATAGCTCAGATGATCCATGGTCTTATTCCCGAACCGCTTGATCACCTGGAGAGCCTTGTACATTCCCGGATCCGGGGCAATATTCAGCTTGGGAACATCGGTCATGATTGATGGTTCGGTATCCGCCTTTTTGCCGGCACATCCGGCCAGCAGAATCAACACCAACCAGAATCCTGTCAATCTGAACATCTTCATGTCAGCCACCTCATTTTTTATTTGGGCACTCGGATCTATTTTTCCCTGTTTTCCTTTTTCAGAAAATGAAACAGGGTACTTTTTTTTCGCTTTCTTATTGAAAGTTCCCTCATGGCTTTCACCGCTTTGCCGTGGTCTTTGGAGATCTTCATCACCCGTTCAAAACAGGCAACAGCCTGCTTGGTCTTGCCCTGAATCCGGAACAAAATTCCCAGGGCATAAACCGGATCGGAATTCCAGGGATTCAATTCAATGGCCTTTTTCAGATGCCGCTCCGCTTCCTCCTGAAAAAACTCCATGTGGGTCTGGCAGAGTCCCAGGAGATAATGGTATTCCCCCTTGTCTGGATTTTTTTTCAAAGCTGCCTTTAGAATTCTGTTGGCCTCATGATACTTTTTTTCGGAATAGAGCGCTTCTGCATCTTCCAGGATATCGACTCCCGATACCTTGGGCGGGACAACCTCTTTTTCCCGGTCTTTATCCTGAATCGGGACTTCCCCGCTTATTAAGATACCAGGCTCAATGATTTCGTTCATCTCTTCCTTAACTGAAATAATTGAAGGACCGGGTTCCCCCTCGGGTTCAGGAACAGGCTCCGGTATATCCCCGTACATTTCTTTTTGAATATCCCTCTCGATTTCAATCATTTCCACATCATCCGATTCCGGGGATTGCACATCGCCCGACCCTTCCAGATCAATTTCAAAGGTCTCATCAATACCCTGGTTGAAATTCAGATTTTCCATTTCCTCCATGATGATCCGGTCCTCTTTCCGCACTTTAATCCGGCTCTTTTTATACTTTTTTTTCAAACCTTTGTAGGCGGTCTCGATTTGCCTGAAGACATAACCGGCGATCCTCTTGATCTCCGGTGCC
This sequence comes from Candidatus Aminicenantota bacterium, assembly GCA_030671465.1. Taxonomy (GTDB): domain Bacteria; phylum Acidobacteriota; class Aminicenantia; order UBA2199; family UBA2199; genus CAZOWT01. Next base: position 4,896 of record DAOVIP010000090.1, read on the forward strand.
GCTGCCGAACCGTAACGATCGGGATGAAATCGTCTGGACAATTTCAGGAAAGCCAGCTTGGCTTCGGCTTTTGAAGCCGAAGTGGAAACACCCAGAATCTGATAGGGGTCCAGGTTCTTCTGCCTGAGTTTGGCCTGAAATTCGATGAGCTTCCGGATATTATCTTCTATACTGTATTCAAGGCGGTTCCGGGCAAAATCTATTATATCAAGCAGTATGAACAACACCATGTTTTTCCAGTAAAACTGGGGGTCCAGGTTCAACTTGGAAATTACCTCCCGGTTGGACATGTTTTTACAGTCCTGAAGCCGACGGTACAGGGAAATCTCTTCACCGGTTAACAGCTGCTTCAACGGTTCCGGAATCCGGGCGGTTCGGGGAGTCAGAAATTGGATTTTATTCAGGAAAAATGACAGGTCCTCTATTTTCCGGGCTCCCTCGACAATGATTGGAGGCAATTGAATCCGCTGTTCCGGATTCAGCTCAAAATTTACCTCCTGGGTAATCATTTCCCATTCGGCTTTGCTGAGCTTGAAGGCATTGATAGCCGCTTTTTTCATCTGAAAAAGGGTGGTATAAAAAAGATCATCCCGGGTTATAAATTGATTCTGCACCAAAATATCTCCGATCTCAAGGTCATTGCAATGGTAAAGCTTGCGGATATATTCGTATTGCTGATCATCGAGTTTACCCAGCAGATACAGGATTACCCCGATACGCTCGTCAAAAACATCACTCTGGGCAAATACCAGATCCCCGTCCTGAAAATACAGGCTTTTGTTGAGGTTATTGCTTTTGATGACCAGTTCCCCGCTGAAGCGGTCAGTCAATATATTTTTCAGCATCAGTGAAATCGGATACGTTTGAGTGGATACCGGCATCATCATCCCCGGTTTATTATGACATTGGAATTTTCATTTGTCAATGCCGGGGACAGGGCTTTACATTACTTTGCCCATTACCCCAAGGACCGAAAAGCATTAATTGAATAAATCAAGTGCTGATTGAAGATTCATAAGGACGGGCATACAATTGACGTGACACCCGCTCTTTCCCTGCCCTGCGTTTCCATCCCAGGTTTCCCATAAATATATACAACCAGCGAGGGATAAACTGCTTGGACATTAGTTGAAAAACTTCTTCAGGAGGTTTTATTCCTTTGGTTAATGCCTCAATGCTCTGGTCCAATGCCTTAACTACATGGCGTACCATTCCTCCAGCCTCTATCAAAGGTCTTCCGTGAATTGCTTCACCCATTCCCATGGCCAAAGTTCCCAGATATGTAAACCCACACTGCTGTGCAAATTGACATACGATTTCTTCAGCCGGACGGTTTTGAAAAGATTCTGGAAATCCACAATTAACAATGGCCAAAAATCTCTGGGAACTACTCGTCACCTTACCCTGACGACGCTTGGCAATCAGCTCCATTGTTTTAACAACTGGTGCAGGAAGCTGATCCACATAAAGTGGAAATGCCATAATGATAAGATCGGCATTATCCAGTGCATTAAACATACTTTCACGTTTTTCTATGGAATTAACAGTAGGAAGAAGGAATATTGTCTCTACAGACATACCATGATCCTTCAATCCATTGAGTAGATAATTTCCTAAAGAATAAGAAGTACTAGCAACTTTCCTTGGGCTGCCTACTATCAGTAATATTTTTTCCTTTTTCATCATGCCACCTCTTCTTGTAAAAACACTTCACTTATCTGTCGTCTAAGTACTCCCACATCGTTCTGCTCATATAGAACCAGGGAAATACTTTGCGGTGCTGCCATATTCAAAGCATTACGTTTTACAAGATTATGAAATATTTTTTCCATTTCTACATGGGATTGCTCTAGAGTAGCGATTACCACCAGATGGCGTCGTTGTTTATACCTCTGTAAGTGATGAACCTCTCCATTGATGATAGTAAAAAATGGCAATAGAATCGGAATAGTTCGATCCAGCATCTTCTTCAACTCCGATGAATAGCCGCCAAAGGTGAGCGGAGTGAACAATATCAACATTTCACTGCCCACTATGCTTTTAAGGATTTTTTCTTGATCATCTTTTATAATGCATCTTCCAGGTGTTTTCACCCAGCATTTAAAGCATCCTAAACAAGGATTAATGTCCATACTGTTCAGATCGAAAATAGTCACCGGCCAATCCTTTTTTTTGAGTTCTTCAAGAACCAAATCTTTAACCCTATTTGGTAATATTTCTTCTTTGCCAGTAGGATTTCCATTCAAAATTAATGTTTTCATTTTTCCTCCTT
>DAOVIP010000467.1 GCA_030671465.1 Candidatus Aminicenantota bacterium
GAAATCGAAATTGGCATGGAACTTCAGATGGTACCCCAGATATTTGAAGAAGAGGAAGATATCAAGGTGTATTACAGCCTGGAAAAACCCGGTACTACCTGGGCCAAAACAGAATGCCAGCCATAACTTTTTATATAAACTTTTAAATAGCAGTCGATTGGCAAGGAGGTTAACATGAAAAAAGGAGACGGCATGTTTCACGACACCCGGATACCATACGGAACCTGGGGAAGCAGTTATTTCCCGGCCTGGCAAACTACACCGCTGGCGGAAGTCAACATCGGGCAGTTTGCCGGTGAATCCATGAATATAATTCTGGGGAAACGACATGTACCCAAAAGCCTGCTGGAATACCTGGTGATCGGATCCACGGTTCCCTGGCACTGGAAGTTCTGGAATGCACCGCTGGTTTCCAGCTATCTGGGTCACCGCATTCCAGGTTACCATATTGAACAGGCCTGTGCTACCGGATTGCAGGCAGTTTTATTAGCCGGTTCTGAGGTTCAAAGCCAGACTTTCGAGGTGGTGGGTGTTCTCACTTTTGACCGGACCAGTGATTCACCGGCCGGTGTTTTTCCGGAACGTAGAACCCATCAAAGAACCTTTTCCCTCAGTGATGTGTGGGATAACTTCGGCTTTGATCCGGCAACCGGCAAAGCCATGATCGATACAGCCGGAAATGCCGCCCGAAAATACAAACTGGATCGCCGGGAAGTGGATGAACTGGCCTATTACCGTCATATTCAATACTTTGAAACCCTGGAATCCGGTTTCCTGAACCGCCTGATTTTTCCCCTGGAGATACTGAATGTCCAGGGACGGGTCATGGGCAAGGTGGACCGGGACGCCGGCATCCGCCAGATCAGTCTGGAATCCCTGCGGGCCATGCGAGAGCTGGACACTTGCGTGACCAGCGGCACCCAGACCCATGCCTCGGATGGCATGTCAACCCTCCTGGTTGCCAGCCGCTCCAAAGCCAAGGAACTGAGTACCCGGCCGGAGATCGACATTCAATTTGTTGCCAAGGTTGAAATAAGAGCCCTGCCGGTCCTGATGCCGGAAGCACCGGCCCTGGCCGTTGAAAAACTCCTCAAACGAACCGGATTTTCCCTGGATGACATGGCCGTGATAAAAAACCACAATCCCTTTGCCCTGAACGATGTGATCTTTGCTAAACGTCTCGGTTATGACTGGAAGAAAATGAATAAGACCGGGTGTTCACTGGTGTGGGGTCACCCCCAGGGTCCTACCCTGACTCGGTTGCTGATCGAAGCACTCGAAGAGGCAGTGGATCTGGGTGGTGGTTTTGTGCTGCTCTTCGGTTGCGCAGCCGGAGATGTGGGCATTGCAGCCATTTTTAAAGTCAGCGACGGAGGTAATTAACCATGTCAAACACAATGAGACCCTCAACCCTGCAAACCCTGGATCTGGGAACCGTGCTGGATATATTCAACCAGGGTCGGATGCCGGTCAAGTCCCAGGACCTGGTGGAAAAAGTTTTCGGAACCCCCCCGGAGAACGGCTCACTGGTCATATCCGGTGCCAATGGAATCGTGGGGGCCGGTAAAACCATGCAGCTGGGTTCCCGGCTCCAGCCCTTTAATATCCCGGTAATCGCCCTGGACTTTCCGGGTGTTCCGGATGGACTCGGCAGGCAATTTCCGGGATTGAAGCAGGCCTTTGGACAGCAGGGAGCCCACCAAATCATGGAAAATATTATCTCTATGAACTATGACGGCACCAAACTTCCTGCCCGCCTGAAAGGTTTTAATCCACGTTTCCTGCTAGAGGCCATTCCGGAAATTCTGGAGGTCAAAAAATCCCATTACCAGATTTTCCGATCCAGTTTTCC
>DAOVIP010000442.1 GCA_030671465.1 Candidatus Aminicenantota bacterium
AAATCAGTACTCAACAGCAAATGGGGGCGTCTCTTCCGAAACTGGGAATATCTCACTCCCAACGAAAAAGGATTTTCATCGGTGGGTAAAACTGGAGTTAAATTAAAAAGAAGCGGATTCAATGTGTTTTTAAAATCTTTTGGTATTTTATGGAATTCCCTGAAAGAGGCACCAGAATTCCAGGCCCGTAAACGCCGAAAAAAGAAATAAAAATCAGTTCCGGTTTAACGGTTCTCCCTTAAAAAGCGGTTTATTTTCTGTTCAAGAGCATCGGCTTTCTTTAATAATTTCTCATCCTCGATACGCTCTTTCAATGCGATTAATTCTTCCTTTATTTTCTCCACATTCATCACTGCATCATCAATGTCGGCTGAAATGTCAGCTCCACTGAGTGCCAATACCCTTTCTGACTGACGTACTCGTCTCAATGAAGACTCAAAATCCCTTTCCAGCACTCTCAGCTCTGCCTCTTCTTCGGAAACCGGACCGGCCAAAAATTGATTATAGAGTAGTATACCAATCACGACCAGAATAATTAATATGACCAAGGATTTCATTTTTATCTCCTTTGTTTACAACTATATATTTAATTTTAGAGTAAAGAAAAAACAATTACAATAGCAGGGAATACTCAACAATTTTATGAATATATTCTATAGAACATTTAATATTCAAGACCAAAATGATATGATTTAGGTTAAAAAATGACATACAATCAAAAAATATCAAAAAAAACACCCGGTTTTTTAAATGGATATGGGAATACCCGGCTTTTCTGGTTAAGACTGGGTGCCGTTTTCCTCACGGCTGTGCTGCAGCCCACACTTTCTGCACCTCTGAATTGGTGGCCAATTCACTGGATATCATGGATTCCCTTTTTATGGGCCATACACAACCAGGAGGGCAAAGGAAATGTTTTCTTGGCCTATCTGGGGGGCACGGTATCCAATTTATTGATCTTTTACTGGTTGGTCAATTTACTACCCAATTTCACCAATATCCCCATACCCATATCCATTATACTGGTTTTCCTGCTCTGCAGCTACCTGAGTTTGATGTGGATAGGCCTGGCTTGGGGAATTCCAAAAATTAAAAACCGCTTTCCAAAAGCCTGGGTGGTTATCTCTCCGGCTTTGCTGGTAACCCTTGAATGGATTATGCCCCAACTCTTTCCCTATATGCAGGGTGCCAGTCACTTTCAGGTCACACCGATTATCCAATTGACTTCCATAACCGGCCTGACCGGGGTCAGTTATCTGCTCTTGTGGTCAAACTGTGTTGGTTATGACCTTATCAACCGATATCACCATAAGAAAACAATTCAATGGGGTCATTTGTTTATTCTGCTGATCGCCTTATCTCTGACCGTTGGATACGGGCTCTTACGAATGCAAAAATACCAACAACTGGTTTCCAAAGCGAGAATTTTAAAAGCCGGTTTAATCCAGTCCAATTTCAAGCCTGTTGATATGGAAAAAGCGGGATTTGATAAAATTCATCAAATCTACCTGGATCTCAGTCGAACTGCCGTTCAGCAGGGTGCTCAGTGGATTGTATGGTCAGAGGGTGAGTTTCTGGTTCCTTTCAATACGCCGGCTGCCGATCAGATCCTGAGTGAAGATAGCCGGGAATTGGGTTGCCCTATTCTGCTTGGCGGCTATGGCGGTGAATATATCGGGGATACCTATGTCAGCACCAACAGTGCCATCCATGTAGACCCGAAGAAGGGACTGGGAAAACGGTATGATAAACAAATTCTGGTTCCGTTTGGAGAATATATGCCCCTTGAGAAATATCTGGGCTTTATTTATTCAAAGATCAACTGGTCGTCGCGTTTTCATCCGGGCCACGACCCAGTGGTACAAGATATCAATGATATTCCCTATGCATTTTTAATCTGTTATGAAGCCATTTTCCCCTCATTGGCCAGAAAGGCCGTAAATAAGGGGGCCCGAATACTGGTTAATATCACCTATGATGCATGGTTTGGCAGGACCACAGCGCCTTATCAGCATCTGATGTTAGCCAGCATCAGGAGTGCAGAGATGGGAGTACCGATGATCAGGCTGGCCACTACCGGTATCACCA
>DAOVIP010000277.1 GCA_030671465.1 Candidatus Aminicenantota bacterium
AAGCAGTGTAGCCCATTCCAATATGGGCCATGAAGGAAAAAGAGAAAAACCAGCGATTGGGCTGTCCTCCCTGCAAATGCAAGAGAAGCTGGGCATAAAACGGATCCTCCTCAAAATTCTCATTGGTAAGTTTATAATTCTGGAATGGCTCATCGAAAAAATGGAGGTCATACCCATCATGAGTCTCATAAAATCCATACTCCCGGTCAAATTGCACCCAGAAATTGTTCTTTATTTGTTTGTACATGCCTTTTACCAGAAGCGTCCAGTTTTTTGAAATCCGTGTATTGACAGTCAACAAGAAGCGGTTTTTATAGGGACGGGAAATATCCGGATCCAGAAAATGGAAATTCCCGCCGCTGTAACCGTAAATATCCCCTGCCTCCCCGGCTTGAAAAACCAGGTCATTGTTCATGTCTTGCCAGTGATAAATGGTAGCCGATGGCCTGTTGGTTTCCAGAAACATATTTACATTTTCCCGTAAATCATAAGGAATCTGCCCATAAGCGATGAGAATCTCCGGATTTCTGTCTTTAAAGAGAAGTAGACCCAGGTCAAATCCGGGACTCCAAAATCCGAGATCGTTTTCATCAAAATTAAAACTCAAGGTATTATGACTCAACCATAATTTGGAAAACAGGGTAACTGCCGGGGTTATATCAATACTTAATTCAAGCCCCAAATCAGCCAGCAGACTTGAATTGGAGTAACTGTCCCCGACCTCCCACTGGTATACCAGATAGGGATCTCCATTAAAGTATATAGGGTTATGATCATGAGCCGTTTCATCTCCGGTTATGGTGGTATACCGGCAATTTAAAAAAGTATTGATTTTTATCCCCTTTTTTAGGAGATTTTTCAGGAAAGGAACATCCAAATCAATATTGAACGCATTTCCGGTAAAGGTGCCCATTCGTCCAAAATCCAGGAAGCCTTCACCGTCATTGTCCATCAAATCCTTAGAAAAATTGGATTCATATGGGTCCAGATTTTCATTTTCCCGGATAAAGGATATCCTGAGATCAAAAGAACTTTTTTTCAACCGGATACCACTGAAAAATGAAAATTTCTCTTTCATAAAGGTTTCCTGGGGGTAGCGTCCCAATTCGGCATCCAGATTGGATCGGTTCAGGTAATTGAATGCAGCCGAAATTTCCAATTTCCCATCTTTGAGTAACCGGCCATAACTTGAATTGAAAAGAAACAGCTTCCCTGACTCGGTGAAAGTAGTATCAAATTCATTAAAATCATTGAATTGTCGGAGGATATCATAATAATTAAATGAAATCATTAAATTCGAGTCTTTGAATTTTTTGTTGAATGTATAATCAATAAAAAAATTACTGAGGTTTTTACGATATTCAGAATACAGATGGTCATCCCTTTCGGTTGCCGGGGTATTGTTTAAGAAATAGGCCCAGGACCTATAACCACCCAGATCTGAATATATGGACGATAGCATCAATCTGGAAGAGCTCTGTTCCGGAATCTGAGAGAAAAAGTGAAGGCCATACCCCCTTGAAATAGGAGAATCACCCCGAAGTCTGAATTGATTCACTGATGAGAAAGGGAATTGCAGGGCCGGCGCCCCCCCATCCAGGGTCGAATTGATATTGAAATCGTTGTAAAACCAGTTGAACTGGGAAAACGGATCGCCTTCAAAATATACTTTTGGAGAATCGATGAACGCAAAACCATTGCTTTCCTCAATCATCAAAATGGTATCGGGTGCATAATTTTCCAAAAAACTGGTGTAAAAAAAACCACCCGGCAAATTATTCATAAAAAAGTCATTAAATACATAAGTACTATCATGGGTGTGAATGACAACCGGAAAGATAAAAAACATAACCACAAATGAAAAAATAAACCTTTTAATCAATCCTTTCATGTTTACCCCTTTATTAAAAAACATAGCATACTCCAATCCCGACTCCATCAGAGCGGACAGCTGGGATCAAATTCCATTTATGGCTTCTCTTTTTCACCACTCCCCTCCCAATGGCATACCCCAGCACTGCACCCAAGAATACATCAGATAACCAGTGGGTGTCTTCGGTTACTCTCGATAAGGCCACCAGTGTGGCCAGAAAATAACAGAAAACAGGTACCAGAACTTTTTTCTTATATAATCTCGATATGACCGTAGCTGTTCCCCAGGCCACAATGGTATGCCCGGAGGGGAAAGCATCGTATTTCGAGCTATCATCGGTATAACGCTTAAAAAATCCCGAGGGGCCGTGCCAATAATCCTGACCATCATCTACCGAGGGTCTCTGCCGTCCGGTAAGATGTTTTAACAGCTGGGAAATGATCCCGGTATGGATGAAGGTCATAAGGAGCAACCTGGCCGTGTCTTTTGCCTGGCTATTCTTGAACAATAACCCTCCCAGGTAAAAACTCCCGGCAATTCCCAGATTTACCAAACCGTCACCCAGGCGGGTAACCACCGGACTGATTTTATCAACCCACCCATTCCGGGCCTGAAATTCCTTTATATCCCTATATATCTCTTCATCATTGGCAATCATAACCCCAGTGACCAACCCCACACTTCCCCACAAAAGCCAATCGGTCCCTTTCATACGGAATGGAGAAGTCAATATGGCTGCTTGATCTTCCAACACACAGTCGAGAAAGGAATCCTTTTTTTTATCCTCTCCAAAACCACTCGCAGAGTAAGAAAGAAAAGCAAACAAGGATAGCATCACAATGGTCTTTTTGGGTTTCATGCTTGCACTCTATGTTATAAAAATACCCATTTGCTGTCAAATCATTTTTTAAAGGCTTTTCCTGTTAAAATCACAGGATGCATTAATTTAAAAATATATTGAAATTTCTTGAACTGACATTACCCGCATAATCACTCACACTGGCCTTTATAACATTTCGACCCCTGGCCAGGCTCCGAACATCCTGTATTATTACATGGCGCCAATCCGGATCATATTCACATTCAATTGGTTGACCATTGACCAGAACCCTCAGGCTTTCGTCATTGACCCCTTTGCCTTTATCGGTAATTCTGAGAATTATTCTTTTGATCTTTGATTTGAATCTTGATCCGGTTTTGGCCAGTTTTATTTCCGGAGGGTAAATATCCCGCATGAGGGCAAATATTCCCGATGCTATCACTTTTGTCTTATATGTGTAAGTTTGCTCATCATATGAGGTGAATACGTATCTCCATTTCCTTCTCTTGCTATCAAACTTGAATATCCCTACCTGGAGCGGGTTTTCCACTAGCTTTGAGAATTGATAATAAACATAATCCAGAAAGGGAAAATTATAGGGATAAAGTGAGACCTGGCGCGAAAGCACCGGAAACTGTGAATCATGGTCAACAATATCGAATTTCAATACCTTTGGTTCCTTGATGGCCTTTGAAAAAAAGTCCGCCCTGAAATCGTTGTCCTGGAAAGTTTGTTTTGTCTCCTGAATCAGATGAATTACCCGCAAACCGTGTGAGAACGATTTCACTATTTCATTTTCCTTTTTTAGTA
>DAOVIP010000402.1 GCA_030671465.1 Candidatus Aminicenantota bacterium
ATGCCGTATGGTTGCTTGATGTAATACTCAATTTGCTCCAGTAACAGGGGATCGAATCCCAGTTGCTGCAGGTTCAATTCACCAATGTTTTCGGTAATCATTTCCCGGTCCAGAATTCTAATTACCGCGTTTTCACCAAATATTGCGGGCATAATCGAGACCCTGAAATCAATGGTTTTATGCTTGAATTTCATCCTGAATCGTCCATCCTGTGGAATGCGTCTCTCGGCAATATCAAGCTCTGAGATAACCTTCAAGCGGGTGATCAGGGGAGAGTGATACATCTTATCCAGGGGATCCATGACTTGATTCAGAATCCCGTCGATTCTGAATTTGACGATCACCGAATGTCCGTTTGCCTCGATATGAATATCAGAAGATCTTTTGTTCACGGCTGAAAAAACAATATTATTCCATAGTTTTATGATAGAATCATCTTCTTCGGTTATTTTCTCAATGGTCAAGGATTCATCTTCAACTTCTTCAATCTTTTTTTTCAGGAAAAAACTTTCGGTTTTGTCCTTCAGGACCTTGGTAAAGGTATCACTTTTTTTCAGTATTTTTTCAATCTCATCCCTCTTGGTCTTGAAAGGCAGGACCTTTTTCCGAATGTAGTTTTCAACATTGGAAATTATTTCCAGGTTTTCTGGATCAACCATGGCAATTTCAATGGAATTGCCGTTGTCCTTGAGGGGAAAAAATAGATTCTTGATTAAAAATTCAGCCGGAAACTTGGCCAGCAGATCATAATCAATCTTGAAATTTTTTAAATTCACTTCCTTAATCAATGGACCACCCTTATGGATTGGAAAATGGGCAAGTATACCGACATCAACATGAAGGCAACCACCAACCCCAAAATGATGATTAAAATCGGTTCTATCAAAGAGGTCATGGAATTTATTTTGAGGTCAATGGAATTCTCATAATATTCGGCATTCTTATCCAGAACATCGATCAGGTTTCCGGATGATTCTCCCACCCGTATGATTTCGGTCATCATGTTCGGAATGAAACCCACATCTTCCAGAACATCCGACAGGACATTTCCTCCCCTGATTTTTTCAGGGATGTCCTTTATTTTTAAATAGAAAAAACGGTTCGAAAAAGTCTCTACCGCAATGGCCGTAGCCTCGGGAACCGGAATCCCCCCGGAAATAAGTACAGAGAGTGTCCTTGAAAAAACAGCCAGGGCATTTTCCAGGATCATTCGTCCCATGAAGGGAGCTCTGATTTTCAGGTAGTCCATAATGATAATTTTTTCACTTTGCCTTTCAATCACTTTAACCAGGAAATAAAGAAGAGCCAGGATAAATATGATGGTCAGGAAATTCTCTTTTAAAAACTCGGCAAGCGAAAGTAACATCAAGGTGGTGGTGGGCAATTGAGATTCAAAGCTGGCATAAAAAGATGAGAATTTCGGAATGGCATATATCAAAATAACCAGAACCATCAGTACCATGAAGGTCAATAAAATGACCGGATAGCTGAGACCGCTGAGTATTTTACGCCTCAGGGTGGCGATTTTATCCAGATACTGGTTGAATTTCTCTAAAATCGATTCCAGATTCCCGCTTTTTTCGCCGGCCAGTAGAGAGGCCCGGTAGATTTTTTGAAATGGTAGCAAATTGGATGAAAAGGCATCTGAGATTTGAATTCCATTTTTTATATCTGTTTCAATTTTGATCAATATTTCCTTTAGATTTCCCTCTTTTGAATTTTTTATGATGATGCCCAGGGCTTTAATGAAAGAAACCCCTGACCTTAGCAGGGTAATTAATTTTTGATTGAAAAGCAAAAACTCCGAACAACTGATTTTTTTTGAAAACAGCTTGGACAGGCTGGCATTGTGCATATACAACTTTCTCATGGTAAAGAGTTTTTCATCTGCATTTTTGTACGCTTCTTTCAATTCATTCCGGCTTTCCCCAAAAAGAATCCTCTGGTTGAAGTGGCCCTTTTCATTGACAAAAGTACACTTGAAATATGGCATTACAGAACCGTCCTATCGGGAAAATAATTTTTCAGGATATCGGGCACCTTGATTTTTTCCTTCTCAGTTTGATAGTTCTCCATTATGGCAGCCACGGTTCTTCCCACTGCCAGTCCCGATCCATTAATGGTATGAACAAAAAATTTTCCGCTTCCGGTTTTATACTTGATTTTGGCTCGCCGGGCCTGAAAATCTCCGAAGTTTGAACAGGAGGAAATCTCAACGTATTTTTTCCTGGCCGGCATCCACACTTCCAGGTCATAAGTTTTCGAAGAAGAAAAGGACAGACCAGCGCTACATAGTATCACCACCCGGTAATGCAAATTCAATTTCTGCAATATGATCTCGGCATCACGGGTAAGTTGATCCAATTCATGGTTGGAATTCTCGGCAGCCGAAAACTTCAAAAGTTCAACCTTATTG
>DAOVIP010000357.1 GCA_030671465.1 Candidatus Aminicenantota bacterium
TACTGCAATCCTGTGTTTGTGAAAGCAATCTGGAGGATGATCCCTATGAGCCCGATGATTTTCCGGATGAAAAGGATAAACAGCAATTTGTCGAGGATAATGCCTGGATAATGGACGCGATTATCGAGTCTCTACATATCCGTTTTAAAAATGGAAAAACCAATGCGCCTGAAAATTACTTTGAAGACGCCTGGCTTCAGCGATTGTCAATTTTGAGTTTTGTTTACTACTGGCAGGGCCAAAATTATGGAGATGAAAAGCGATTGGTTTCTGCCCTGCTCGAGCACTGCCGGAAAAAAGAGGATCAGGCCATGGAAGCTGGAAAAAATGGGGATTACCTGGAGGTTTTTCCCGAGAACAGAGATCAGCAGAAACTGGCGGTGTTGCTGTCAGGTGGAGACAGGGGTCACTTATTAAATTTTCTCCCTCCCAGGGTGTGTGACCTTGAAAACCCCGGCAAACTGCTGCAGGGCTGGGAGTTCATTGGGAACTACCCTGAAACACATGATTTTCTTTTATCCCAGAGTAAAAAAATTGTTCATTTGCCCGGGGTTTTTGGTTTACTGAATTTAATGGCTACGATACGCAAACTCCCGGAAAGAGATTTGCTGGATCAGTTTTTCCATGAATGGCAAAATCCTTTAGCGGATGAAATTGATGATCTTCCCCATCCATTGACAGAATCGGTACGGCATCTGTGGAAACAATTTGCCGGGTATCAATGTTTAACAGGGAAAAAAGCGGATGTCGGCGAAAATATCAGGAAAATCATTCAACTGCCCGCAACCACAAAAGATGAATACCATACCCTGTTGAAAAAAAATAAGGTTGGGAAGCTTGATGAATCTGCCCGAAAAAGACTGAAAAAACTATCACATTATATAAAATATCCGGAAAAAATAAATACTCTAATCAATGATAAATTGTCCCGTTTGTTTGCCCGGCAGGTTCCCCAACTGAAAATGGAAGCCCTGGAAAAGGGGATAAAACAGGTGATTCAGCAGCATTGGAAGACCATGGTAAAGGGAAAGGCCATCGAAGCCGGTGATCCGGACTGGGACAATGCATTATGGCTTTACATCAGCATTAAAAAAAACCGGCGCATACTGCGTCGCTTGCTGAACCAGGAGGCAAGGCAGGACAGTAAGTGGATAATCGAATATCCGCTCAACCAGAAATATCTGAAGGCATTAAAAAAATCCGGTGTTGATACCGGAGTATGGATGCAGGGATTTGAAAAAACCTGGAATGTCAATAACCAGGTCTGGCAGGTCTATACCGAGACCAACCCCTTAAAAATATTTCACATGGGAAACATGTTTAATACCTGTTTAAAAGTTGGAGGAATCCACGATTATTCAGTTGTAGCCAATGCTCTGGAAATGAACAAACGGGTGCTGTACCTGAAAAATGAAACCGGGAAAATTTTGGGCAGGAAACTTTTACTCCTGAGGGAAGACGGTACCCTGTTTGGCTGTCACTCTTATGGAAGCTGCGACAGTTATGATTTTAATTATGGGGGTTCCCCCTGGATGAAGATCTTCTTTGACCTGTTTTGTTTGGAGTTGGCCAGGAAATGTAAGCTGAAATTCCCGACCAAAGAGGATACGGTTTCAGAAGAAAATTTTAAGATGTTCTCTAACTGGTACTTTGATGGCCTTGAATCTTTTGATTGGTGGGTGACTGATCGATTGGCATCATCAAAAAAGAAAAGTAAATCCCTGCTGGCCTCCCTGTACCGGGATATTGAGCAGCACCTGCTTCACGATCGTTATGTGGGTGAAGATTTATTTCGCCTGCTCATCTGGTTGGGAGATGATCTGCTGCCAATCATTGATAAGGTGATGCGGTCACCCTTAATCGAAAAAAAACACCTGATTTATATCTCCCGCTTCACTCGGGGCCAGAAGGTCAAACAGAGAATTAAAGAGTATTAATTCATTATTGTCAAAAAACCGTGTATGAAGGGATTATACAAATGATAAGAACAGTAATAGGGAATTCTTGATTTATTTGATTTCCAGAGTTGTATATCTTTTTTTTGTGTAGGTGGAGCCCGGGTTGATGGCTTCCAGCTGGCCTTTTCTGATGCGGCAGGGATGGTGGCTGTGGCCGCAGATGTGGTAGTTTACCTTCGGGTGCTTCAGGAGCATCTCACCTAATTTTTTACTTCCCATAAAGGCATTGGTAAAAGCCCAGAGTCTATCTCCGGGTTTATCGGTCAGCATTTCCCGAAAGCCCGGGTGGTGGGTGACGGCTACGATGGTTTCCACATGTCTCTCCATGCCTTTGATATCTTTTTCCAGTTTATCTATCAATTCATTGGTGTATTCCAGGTCACTCCGGTTCAATCCCACAAAGTTGGCATCATTCCAGACCACCCGGCCGAGAAACTCTTTCTTTTCAAATACAGTACCGGGAAGTATTGGCTTTTCTGCAAAAGAATAATCATACCAGCCGCAGTTGCCAACAAAACCCACCTTGCCCAGTTTTATTGGTTTTTTGTCCAGCAGGACAACCCCGCTATCCTCAATAGTTTTCTCCAACCGCTTCAGGTGATTGAATGTGTTTTTGTCAGCGGCCCAGTGTTCGTGGTTACCAAATACCATGATCCGGAGTGGGGCCACGGGACGAAACAATTCCAGACACTCCTCCAGTCTGGTCCAGCCCAGGCCCACCACATCCCCGGCAATGACCAGCATATCGGCTTTTTCAGTTTTCAATAATTCCAGAAAATGAAAAAAGTCGTTTTCCAATTTCACCGAATCGAGAAGA
>DAOVIP010000172.1 GCA_030671465.1 Candidatus Aminicenantota bacterium
TACAATTCCACCCGGGATCCGATGCCCGCTTCAACCGCTTTGTCATAAACCAGTTTGGCGGTGGCTGCATCCTGGATGGCCAGCCCATTTGATTTGAAAACCGTAATTTCCGCCTCATCTGTCCTTCCTGGTTTTAAACCGGTAACCACTTCTCCCAGTTCCGCATAAAAATGAGATTCATCAATTGAACCATCCTGCAGGGGGATCATGACATCACCGGCCTCACTGAAGCAGGCTTCGCGGGAATCCCCCACCAACTTCGATCTCCTGATGATGGCCGTATCCAGCTCCCGGGCATTGGGCGTATGGCTTCCAATCCCGTTGATATGCGTACCGGGTTTAATGGCTTCACCATCAAACAAGGGATCCGAAGAAGATGTGGCGGTACAGATAATATCGGCCTCCATCAGCAGGTCCGGAGAATCCGCTTTGATGATATCAAAATCCAGTTCCGCCCCCAGATCTGTTACCAAATGCAGGGCCGCCTCATCAGAGGTATCAAAAATATAGGCCCGGGAAATATGCCGGGCCGCGGCCATGGCCATAAGCTGGGTTCTGGCCTGAACCCCGGCCCCAAAGATCCCGGCTACCATGTTTTGTTCATCCCGGGCCAGATATTTGGAAGCCACCCCGGATGCCGCTCCGGTCCGGACAGCGGTCAGATACCCGCCATCCATGATGCATATGACATCCCCGGTATTCGGATCCTGAAGCAAAACCTTGCCAGTGATAACCGGCAAATTGTATTTTGAGGGATTGTTCTTGTAAACCGTGACCACCTTGCAGGCCAGGGAACCCAGTTCCTTCAAATAGGCCGGCATATAGAGCGACAATCCGTCGGGCGGTTTTATATTTACCCGCAAGGGAAGGTCGGCGGTTCCCCTGGTAAATTCGACAAATGCTTTTTCAACTACCTCCATACAATCCTTCATTTTCAAAACAGACATCACATCTTTACGATTTAATAGTAGCAAAATAACCTCCTTTGAAAACCAGTCACATCATATAATTTCACAGTAAAATTTGTCAAGTCAAAAAACCCTTCCGGCTTTGTCTAATCTTTGTTTTCATGGTATGATTATGGGCTTATGAAAAAGGTTTTTTTTCTTTTGGCGTTGATTTTCCCATTGATATGGAGTTCTTGTCTGTCCGCCCCCAAATCCGGAAACCACCGCATGACTCTGAATTATATCGAGTACAACCGGGGCAAATCCTTCCCGGTTTACGCCGATTTATCCATCACCACCCCGACCGATCAATTGACTTTCTACCATCTTTATTTTGAGGATGATTCATTTTTCCCGGATAATTTCATCCTTCCCAATGCCTTTATCAAACCGCTACTGCAACTGAAACTGGATGATGCTTCGGATGCCTTTACCGAACCCTATTATGGATTTCGCTTCATCCACTTCTTCAAAAAAACCCCCCAGCTGGGAATCGGGATTGAATTCATTCATCACAAAATTTTTTTGAATGACAAAGACCAGCAGGTCCGGGTATCGGGTGTGCTTGATGGAAATGAGATTGACCGGGTCGATACCATCAATAATTACCTGGATTACTTCAGCGTTTCCCATGGGATTAATCACATCGGATTGTCTCTGGTATACCGGCTCATGCTGCTTCCAACCGATAAAATTCCGGATGGCCGGCTTCAGCCCTTCCTGTCCATTTGCGCCGGGCCAACCTTCCCCCATCTGGAGTTAAAGTTAACCGAAAATGCCCCGGAATGGGATGCCTATTCCTACCAGTCCGGCTGGCGAAACTTCGGGGCCGGACTGGGAATCGGGCTGCGATACAAACCCTGGAGGCATTTCGGATTTTATCTGGAATACAAAGTCACCTACTCCCATCTTCACGGCATGCATTTCGATGATATGGAAGGTGAGGTCATGATAGACTTTTTTACCCACCATATTCAGTGGGGAATTTCATATATGTTTTAATCAGGAGGTCACCATGCGGGCCAGCAGAGCAAAATTAATCTTAATTATCCTTGGACTTTTAGGCTTTTTTTGGCAGGGATATTCTTTGGAAAAAATCAATGTTACCGATTCCACAGGTATTCAGCTCGACTTCACCTTCAGATCCTATGCCATTGATGACCAGCGTATCTATTGGAGTGGTCTGGAAATGTCATTCGGTGCCGAAGCCAGCATCCGGGCCAATATTGAAAAAAAATTCAGGGGCGGGGTTTTGACAGTTGAGAGTGAGTTTTTTATTGATCAGCCATTTGGGAAAAACATCCTTACCGACGAGAAACGGGAAGATTACCTGGCTAATTTCGAGCTTGAAACCTTTACGATTTCAAAATTGAATCTGGCTCTGCAGCTGGGCAAATGGAACCTCAAATTCGGAAAGGCCCTCACTCCCTTTGGCCGACACCATTTCGATTTTTTTTCCAATAACCTGAACTTCGGTGCCCCCTTTATCCGGACCGAAGCCATTCTCTGGCACGAAACCGGTTTGGTGATTCATTACGAACACAAATTCATTTCCTTTGATATTGCCATCGTTAACGGAGAGGAAAACCGGGACACCAATTCCAGCAAGGCCGGAATCATACGGCTCGGGACCCAGGGCAAAAACTGGGCACTGGGATTTTCTTACAAAGTACAGGATGGCATCGGCTCGGAACAGCAAAAGGAATACAAAGGCCATACCGGTATAGATTTCATGGTCAAGATTTCAAGGTTCACCATATCTGGAGAATGGATCTGGGACCGCTATGGATTTCACCGAGAATTCGATGTAGAGGATATTTATTGGCCCAGGAGCCTGTATTTTCGAGACATATTCTACCAGTACAAGACCCCTATCAAAGGAAAGGGCGGATACCTGAACCTGAGCTACGAATCCCCCAAACTGTTATTGAATGTAAATTACGGTGAATATTACCCCCAGGAAATCGGCCACTCCCTGCATGATCCCCCCATTAAAAGACTGGTAGCCAAAATCGCCTACCGGTTTTTCAAAACATTCCGCCTCTATTTTACCGGACTGCTTGAAAACCAGCGAGAGGAAGAATCCTGGAGCTCGGGAGCCAAACCCTGGGCCCTGCTCTTGGGCTTGGAATATAAACTGTAGATCAGAAATCGATATCTCAACTCAGAACCAAAACCAGTGTTTCCGTTCAGATCATCCCGCCCTCTTTAAACAGCTTAAGGGTTTCCTCAGCCTCTTGATCATTTATCTTTGAAATGGCAATACCGGCATGTACAATCACCCAATCACCGATGCGGATATCTTCCAGAAGCATCAATCCCACTTCACGGCAGACACCGCCGATTTCAACTTTTCCCATTTCACCATTGATTTCCGTCACCTGCATGGGTACTGCTAAACACATTGGCTAACTCCTATAAATAGCTGGCCACAGCCAGAAAAGCCTGACCCAGGGAAATTCCACCGTCATTGGAGGGGATTTCCGAATGTACCAGGACCTCGAAACGGTTTTTGACCAACAGGTTGCGGGTCAATTCCAACAGCAGTGTGTTCTGAAACACACCTCCGGTCAGGCCGACTTTTTCAATCTTCAATTCGGAACGCGCTTTCCTGGCCATTTCCATAAATCCGTGGGCCAGGGTATTGTGAAACCCGAATGCCTTTTCGGGAATATCCTGCCTGTCCTTGATCATGTCATCCAGGCCCGGAAGCACATCCAGAATATAACCATCTTCCCGGTTCAGGGAATAGGAGTAGATTGTATCCGGCCTGAGGCTTTTTTCAGCCCTGGCCTGAAGCAGGGACGGCAGTTCACCGTCATAAGTGCTAAAATATCCGATTCCCAGAATGGCGGCCACAGCATCAAACAGCCTGCCACAACTGGAGGTTTCGATGCCCCCGAACTTTTTCCGGATGGCTTCCAAAACCAGTTTTCCCTTGTCCTTGAATCTTTCCGCCAGCTGATTGACCGGCTCCGAATCACCGTACAACGCATACAGTAGTGACAGCCCATAACGCCAGGGTTCTTTTATGGATTGTTCTCCCGAGGGTAACAGTTGATACTTCAGGTGACCAAACCTGGATAACTGACGGTAATCACCAACAAAGAATTCCCCCCCCCAGATTTTCCCATCATCCCCGAATCCAGTACCATCCATGGATATCCCCAGGATTTTGTCTACCTCACCGTGTTCGGCCAGTAAAGAACCGACATGAGCACGGTGATGCTGAATCTCCACCACCTGGCATTTCTCATATTCCCCGGCCAGGACGCGGTTGGGATATTCCGGATGTCGGTCAATCACCACCAGTTCCGGATTAAAGGCAAACAGGTGCTGATAATGCTGGAATAACAATTTCTCCGCTTCTATTGAAGCCGGAGAATCGGTATTGCCGATATACTGGCTGACAATGGCCCGGTCATCAAACAATAAGGTAAATGTGGTTTTCAACATGGCTCCCAGGCCCACGGTTTTTCGGGGAACCTTAAAGGGAAGCTGAAGAGGCAGGGGAACGTATCCCCGGCTCCGCCGGACCATATACAAGCTATTATCGAAAACCCGGGCCACCGAATCGTCGGCAAAGACATGGATGTCCCGGTTATGGGTTAAAATCAGGTCCGAGAGATCCGACAGGGTTTTGAAATCATCTTTATAAATGATGGGTTCGCCGGAAAAATTGGCACTGGTCATCACCAGCGGTTCCCCGACCTTTTCAATTATCAACAGATGCATGGGGGTATAGGGCAGCATAAATCCAATATGGTTTTGCCCCGGAGCAATATGATCGGAAAGGGTTGAAGACTCTTTTTTCTCCAGCAACAGGATCGGTGCCGACGGAGAATCCAGGATCTGCTTTTCCTTTATGGAAACCAGACAATTTTTTTTTATCATTTCCAGGGTTCCCATCAGGGCAAAAGGTTTGGTCATTCTGTTCTTCAATTTTCTCAATTTCACAACCGAAACATCAGATGAGGCGAGGCAGGCCAGATGATACCCCCCGAGTCCCTTCAGAGCCACCACAAATCCTTTTTTCAGTTTTTCGGAGACCGTTTCAATCAGGTCCTTATCATTTGACTTTTCATTTCCGTACAGGGCCAGTTCCGGACCGCACTGAAAACAGGAAACCGGCTGGGCA
>DAOVIP010000060.1 GCA_030671465.1 Candidatus Aminicenantota bacterium
CAGATAGGATGAGAAGATTTCCTTATTGATCTGCTGGTTGAGGGCATCGTTGATTTTTTTATTGATCATTTTTTCCTCCTTTTCAAGTTTGCTTCTTATTCAAACTTTTTGGTTTTTAAATTGTAACGATTACAAATATGTAATCAATATTATTTACTATAGTACAGTTTTTTGTTTTTGTCAACCTTTTTGACGCCTGACAGCAGGAAATCTTTCTTACAGCTCCTGGACCACCATCATGGGCTGATCCTTTGTAACCGGATCACCGTTGTTGACCAGAATTTTCAAAATTTTACATTTGAAGGAAGCTGCTATTTCATTGAAAAGCTTCATGGCTTCAACCAGGCATACCGTGTCTCCCTGCTTGACTTCCGAACCTTCCTGAACATAGGGCGGCGCTCCGGATTTTGGCGATGAATAATAGGTGCCGGATATTATGGCATCAATGGTGGTGCCGGTTTGCGGTGCTTGATCGACTGTATCGGTTATTTCTTTGGTTATTTCCTCGGGAGTTTTTGACTGGTGAGTTTTCTTTTCGGATGATTCGGTTGGGGAAACCTGTTTGACCTCTGGCCCGGATAATGCCGAACCGTTGGCCCGGATGGTTACGCTTAAATCCCCTTTTTGAAAGGATAATTCGTTTAGATTTATCAGGGAAGCCTTTTCAAGGATGGAGCTGATCCCTTCATAATCCTGATCGGTTAAAATTGGGGCTGTACTGCCGACAGGTTCTGCTTTTTTTTTGGATGGGTCTTTCGGGCGACTGAAATTACTGTTTTTAATGTTTTCGAACTCGATCTCGGCCTGGGTTTTGGGCCGATTTTCCGGTGGTAAACTTCTCCATTTGAAATATTCCAGTGATGGTTCCGGAAACAGGCAATAGGAGAGGATATCTTCTTCGTTTTCAATTAATTTGGGATCCAGGTTCTCCGTGGCTGAGGGTAAAATAGGTTTCAAATCATCCGCAGGTCGGTGATCGATGGGTTTTTCATTTCCCAGAATTTTTTTTAAAAAGGCCGGATCAATGGGTGCAGGAGGCCGGCCGTAGTAACCCCGGAGGTAATTTTTCACTTCATTGGGAACCATTTTATAACGCTCTCCGGTAATGACATTCAGGACTGCCTGGGTTCCGACGATCTGGCTGGTCGGTGTGACCAGGGGAGGATAACCCAGATCCTTTCGGACTATGGTAATCTCTTTCAGGGTCTCGGGCAGTTTATCCAGTGCTCCCTGCTGTTCCAGCTGGGACCTGAAGTTCGATATCATGCCACCCGGAATTTGATGGACCAGAATTTCGGAATCAATCGGAGGTTGAAACTCGGTAAATTTTATCCGACTGGGAATCAGGCCGGTGAAATAATTGTTTATTTTTCTCATGGCTTCGATATCCAGCTTGATGGAATAATCGGTCTCTTTGAAAATGGCATACATGGTTTCGGCTGCCGGCTGTGATGAAAATCCGGCCATTGAGGAAATGGCACAGTCAATGGCTTCGGCACCCGCATCCACACCCGATATATAGGTGGCAGGAGCCATACCGCTGGTGGCATGACAGTGGAGCTGAATCGGAATGTTAATCTCCTTGGTTAGAGCACTGACCAATTCCTGAGCGGATCTGGGAGAGAGGATACCGGCCATATCTTTGATACAGAGTGAATCTATTCCCAGTGCCACCTGCTCCTTGGTATACTGGATATATTTGTCCACCGTGTGCACCGGACTGATTGTATAGGATAGGGTGCCCTGGGCATGGGCCCCGTATTTTTTGACAGCTTTAATGGCAGCCTGCAGATTTCGGGTATCATTGAGAGCATCGAAAACCCGGAAAATATCAACCCCGTTTTCAACTGCCCAGGCCACGAAACGATCTACCAGGTCATCGGGAAAATTTTTATATCCGACCAGATTCTGGCCCCTTAACAGCATTTGCAGCGGTGTTTTCTTGGCCCTTGATTTAATCATCCGCAGCCGCTCCCAGGGATTTTCCCTGAGGAAGCGAAGACAAACATCAAATGTGGCTCCACCCCATACTTCAAGAGAATAATACCCCACCGAATCGATAGTATCAATGATTTTCATGATATCTTCGTTTCTCATTCGGGTGGCCCATAGTGATTGATGGGCATCCCGCAGGGTGGTGTCGGTGATTCTTATCGGGCGAAGCTTAACTTTGTTTGGTTTTTTCCTTTTTGCTGTGGTCATATTTACCTCTGTTTTTTAGGGTTTCCCCATCCGGGCATACATTTCAAAACGTTGTTTCAATAATTTTTTCAGGGGGATCTGATTCAGTGTATCCAGATGTCTGATGAGACTCATTTTTATATTCCGGGCGGTTTCCTCATGGTTGCGGTGCGCTCCTCCGATGGGTTCTTCAACGATTTCATTGAGAATGCCCATTTTGAGGAGCGAGGGAGCGGTCAGCTTTAGGGCTTCGGCTGCCTCCGGGGCAAATTTGGCATTCCTCCAGAGTATTGAGGCACATCCCTCTGGTGAGATGACCGAATAGATTGAAAATGACAACATCAGGATCACATCTCCTGCCCCGATACCGATGGCTCCGCCACTTCCTCCCTCACCGGTGACCAGTGCAATTAAAGGGACTTCCAGTTGAGCCATATCGGTCAAATTGTGGGCGATGGCTTCTGCCTGACCCCGTTTCTCGGCTTCCATTCCGGGATAGGCGCCCTGGGTATCGATAAACATAAGAACCGGTATACGGAATTTTTCCGCCATTTTCATTAACCGTAATGCCTTCCGGTATCCCTCAGGTTTGGCCATCCCGAAATTTCTTTCTATATTTTCTTTGGTATTCTTACCTTTGTTGTGACCGATCAACATCACCCGGTGTTTGTCAAGGGTTGCCAGTCCCCCGATGAGGGCCTGATCGTCCGCATAAATCCGGTCTCCGTGAAGTTCGATAAAACTGTTGAAAATCAGGGAAATATAATCCTGGAGTACCGGGCGCTTGGGGTGTCTGGCAATCTGGACCACCTGCCAGGGGGTTAAGTTACTGTAAATACTTCTGATTTGCTCCTGGCATCTCTTTTCCAGTACCTTTATCTCTGAAGCAAAATTAACCTTGGATTTCAGGTTGAGTGTTTTCAGCTCGGCAATTTTATTTTCAATATCTTTTATCGGTTTATCAAAATCCAGGTCCATGGTCAGATCCTCACTTCGGCATCAAATGGAAATGCATTCATTTTCCCTTTTTTTTAAAAACACTCTTGATCTTATTCCAGATATTCCCCAGAAAGGTTTTTCCTCGGATTTCATCCAGTGCAAATCTCTTTTTCATCTCGATTCCTTTATCTACCTCTGTGGCAGTAAGGGGTTTTCGGCATAGGTTTTCCTGGGACTCGATATGAAAAAGCAGGCTATCATCTTCCAGATCCACAATGATGGCCTGAATGTGTGAATGGTCCAGTTTTTTGCAGGCTTCAAGACGGCGCAGGCCTGAAATCAATATCTTATTTCTGTTGATCAGTAAAGGAGATATGAGTCCGAAATCGCGGATTGAATTTGAAAGGGCATCGATATCCCCCAGATCTTCTCTGATTCTCTTATTGATCACAATGCTATTGATTTCGATATTTTTTAATTCCATTTTCATTTGCACTCTCCTGTTAAAAAAATATCTATCCGGATCATTTTCTTTGATTAAAGTCGAGGATTTTGCCAATCAAATCCTTCATATTCTTCCGGTTCACGATGATATCAATGAAACCCTGCTCCAGCAGGTATTCGGCAGTTTGAAAATTGTCCGGAAGCTTTTGCCGGATGGTTTGTTCAATAACCCTCCTGCCGGCAAAGGCGATCAGAGCCCCGGGTTCGGCAATATTCACGTCTCCCATCATGGCATAGCTGGCCGAAACTCCGCCGGAGGTGGGGTCGGTGAGCACGGACAGGTAGGGGAGGTTTTTCTTTTTTAATTGGGCGATTCCCGTACAGGTTTTGGCCATTTGCATGAGGGAGAGCATTCCCTCCTGCATCCTGGCCCCGCCCGATGCCGATACGATAATATAGGGCAGATGGTGTTCAACTGCGGCCATGGCGGTTTGAAAAATTTTTTCGCCGGTTCCACTTCCCAGGCTGCCACCCAGAAATCTGAAATCCATGATCGCTAAGGCAACCTTGCGGTTATTGATTTTACCATACCCGGTGATTACCGCTTCATTCAGGCCGGTTTTGGAAATGGTCTCTTTGATTTTATTTTCGTAGCTTCCTTTTTCGTCTTTAAAATTGAGGGTATCTCTGGGTGTGATGTCGGGATAGAGTTCTTCAAAGCTGCCTGGATCGATTAGCAAATCAAGTCTCTCGGTACAGGTTATCCCTCCGTGATAATTGCATTTGGGGCATACCTTCAGGTTTTTTTCCCATTCCTGCTTATAGATATGGGCCTGACAGGCCGGGCAACGGGTCCAGATATTCAACTTGAGATTTCCGGGGATTTTGCTTTTTACATCGGTTTTCTTTAACCAGGCCATGACTCTATCCTGAAACGCGGAAATGGCATGCAGGAAAATATCGATCAGATGGTATATGCATGTTGAGTATTATATAATATTGTACCGATTTATTCAAATTTTCAGGTTGTGGATGCTGGATTTTTTCCAAACAGTTTGGTAACTCAGGTTACGGAAAAACATAACCGATCTGGTTATAATATTATTGAAAGGAGAAATAATGAAAAGAAAAATCATTAAAATCGATAGAGAAAAGTGTGACGGTTGCGGTCTCTGCATTCCGGACTGCCCGGAGGGAGCCCTTCAGATGGTAGATGGCAAGGCCACCCTGGTTAGCGACCTGTTTTGTGATGGTCTGGGGGCCTGTATCGGCACCTGTCCGATCGGTGCGATTGCGGTGGAGGAGAGAGAAGCAGAACCCTATGATGAGGCCAAGGTGATGGAGAATATCGTCAAGCTGGGTCCCCATGTGATCCTGGCCCATTTACACCACCTGAAGGAACACAATGAAACGGATTTATTAAAGCAGGCACTGGATTTTCTCAAAGACAGAAAAATCAACCTGCCCCCAGATACAGAGTTCGGGGATCATTCCTGTACGGATAAATCCAACCTTCATAGAGGTGGCTGTCCGGGAGCAGCCATGAGGGACATGCGCGGTACCCTGGAAGAAGAGAATATGCCCCTGAATGCCAGGCCCAAATCAACTTTGCAAAATTGGCCGGTACAACTGAAGTTACTGAATCCCCATGCCCCCTATCTCCGGGAAGCCGAATTCCTGGTGGTAGCTGATTGCGTACCCTTTGCCTTTGCTGACTTTCACCAGCGGTTTTTAAAGGGAAAGGTCATGATTACCTTCTGTCCCAAACTGGACAGCGGGATTGAGGAATATATTGAAAAACTGACGGTGATATTTAAAGACAATTCCATCAGGTCCATCACTGTGGTTCATATGGAAGTGCCCTGTTGTTCGGGGATAGTACAAATTCTCCAGCAGGCTTTGCGGCAATCACAGAAGACCATTCCCATCAGAGAATACACGGTTTCCATTTCAGGAGAAATTATTTAATTCAAGCCCGATTAACTGTAGTTCTAAGAGCCAATATAATCATTTAAATACTTTATGGTCGAGTCCAGATCACTGATTTTGGCTTTGACCAGGTCCCCGATGGATACTACCCCGGTGATTTTTTCCTGGTCGATCACCGGTAGATGCCGGCAGTGTTGCTTGGTCATTACTGATAGGGCCTCGTCAACCGAGTCCGAAGGGGTGACAAAAACAGGATTTGGAGTCATAATTTCCTTTACCAGTGTGTTTTTAGATGACCGGTCTTTTAGAATAATTTTTTTCATATAATCTCTTTCGGTTATTACTCCCAACAACTTTTCATCGGACATGACCAGCATGGCCCCGACATTTCGGGCAGACATCTTTTCCAGGCTTTCGTAGACGGTTGAATCGGGAGGAACCGAATGAATCTCATAACCCTTTTCCTTCAAGATATCCCTTATATTAATCATGGTTTACCTCCTTTTTGCCATTGGATCTGTATACCAAATGATATCGATATGCTATTATTATGATACAAAAATATTTTTTTTTGTCAATGTCCTTTCTTGGCGGGCATTTTCATGGAATGTTAAGCGGTATTATTTTTCATTATTTTTTAAAATAAAATGTTTTTCGAATGAAATTGTGCTATAAATGAATGTTGAAAAAATGTGGAAACATGTTTGCCCGAAGATAAAAATGATTAAAATGGGTGATGGGAATGACTAAAAAAGAATTTTCCCGGATAAGGAAAACGTTAAAAAAAACCCAGAAAGAGACCGCAATCTTGTTGGGGATTTCCCAAAAAGCAGTGGAAAGTTATGAACAGGGTTTGAGAAATATTCCCCGAAATATTGAAAGGATTATGTATTTTCTTCTTTTTAAATTAAATATGGATAAACTGGAGCAGGGTGAATTATGCTGGAATGAAAAAGGGTGTTCCCCCGAGATCCGGAGAAACTGTGTGGCCTGGATAGCAAAAGAAGGTTTTTTTTGCTGGTTTTTAACCGGAAAGACCTGTGTGGGTCAAAAAATGGTTTCTGTAAAATATTCTCAGAATTGCTTTGATTGTAATTTTTTCCGGGAAAAACTGAAAAAAATATTGTCTTAGGTATAGTTTATCCCATCAAAAATATATTTCTTTCCGTGGCCGGCCAAATATGCTAACCAGAGGAATTTTCTATCCGCCTCCAATCCGTAAACACAGGATCATATCCTTTTTGTTTGATCAGAGAGATGATTTCTCTAACCGATCGGTTATCCTGTACCTCAAACTGGGGATTTTGCTCGTTTACGCCGGCATAACCACCGACTGAGGTATTGGAAGCAGCAGAGATCTTTGTCACTCCCAGTAAAATGGCGTGATCTCTCAGGTGAGGTTTTTCTCGAGTTGAGAGAGTGATTCCAACCCTGGGAAACAGGATGCGGGCCATGCAGATGAGCTTAACCAGTGTTAAATCAGAAACCGCGATATATTCAAAATTCCCGTTTATCGGAGGGATTAATCTGGGGAAAGACAGGGAATATTCTATACCGGGATATTTTTTCTCCATCTGTTCCAGATGACGGAATAACTCATAAACATCCTCGGATATAGTTGAAAGTCCCAGCAGTACACCCATTCCGATCATTCTTATTCCCGATTTTGCCAGTCGTTCAGGAGTCTTATACCTGAAATCGTAATTGATTTTATTGCCGCTCAGGTGGAGTTTTTTATATTGTTCCCGGCTGTAGGTTTCCTGGTAGATAGTAACACCATCGACTCCATTTTGAAATTGTTTTTGATATTCCTCTACTTCCAGGGGGTAAACTTCCAGGCTGATACTGGAAAAATAATTTTTGGCAATGTTTACCGCTTCCAGTATATATCCGACCGGGGCCATTTTCTGTGATTCACCGGTCAAAAGAAGTATACTTCGAATTCCCGATTTTGATATGATCTCCATCTCCTTATTCATTTCTCGGATTGATAGTTTTTTCCTTTTCAGTTTGGTTTTGGTTTGAAAACCACAATAGATACACTGATTTTCACAATAATTGGAAAGATACAGAGGGGCATAAAGTGAGATGGTCTTGCCAAAATACTGGATAGTTGTTTTCCTGGCTTTTTTTGCCAAGCCTTCAACAAAATGGGGATTGTTATTTTTCAGAATGTATTTTAATATAATCATACTGATAAGACCGTATAAATGATACCAGGTATGCTGTATAAATTACCCCCGTAACGACTGAAGGCAATCTGCCTGAGATAGCAGTTCTGCTTTAAGCAAATTAACGCTGCTATAACACGCCAACCCTTCCTCAACAAAACATTGAGAAGGTGAAGATATAGTCTACACCCATACGAAAGTATGAGAGTGTGCGATGTCGGCTCATCGCATCCTGGGGGTGGAGAAGCTCCCAAGGGTCCGGCTGTTCGCCGGTTAAAGCAGTACGCGAGCTGGGTTCAGAACGTCGCGAGACAGTAGACGAAAATCAGCTGTCTTTAAATCTGGCTATATGCTGGAAACTCTGTGTATCTCATATTACTACTTGACATCTCGGTCTCTACAATATAGAATCATAAACAAGGAGTGAAAATATATGAGTGCAGACAATCAGCAGGAAAGACCAGGTAAATGGCTATGCCATTATATTGCGGGATTTGTTGATGGTGAAGGAAGCGCTTCAGGCATGAGCCGCATCGACGAGACACGCCCCTTCATTCCCGTGCGCATCGCCGTGCTCACGGTGTCAGACACGCGCACCAAGAAGACCG
>DAOVIP010000335.1 GCA_030671465.1 Candidatus Aminicenantota bacterium
AATGTTAACATCGGTGATAACGCGCGTTTGCGCATGAATATCGGCGTATCAAGCGATAATATGGCGACCTCCACTCAAACTTTTAAGCTGCAGTATGCCACTACAAGCGATTGTACATCAGCTAGCGAATGGACCGATGTTGGCGGTTTAGCCGGTAATTTACCCTGGCGCGGATATAATTACGAGGATGCCATCATACTCAGCGAAAGGCTGGTGAAGGATTCGGTTTTCAATTCGATTTATATTGTCGAGGAGACCATTGAAGCCAGAGAAACCAAGCTGGGAAAGGAAGAGGTGACCCGGGATATTCCGGGTGTCTCTGAAAACATACTGAAGAATCTGGATGAGTACGGCATTGTCAGGATCGGTGCCAATGTGAAACCAGGAGAAATTCTGGTGGGAAAAGTGTCGCCTAAAGGCGAGACCCAGCTCTCTCCCGAAGAAAAACTGCTGAGGGCCATTTTCGGTGAACAGGCATCTGAAATAAAGGATACTTCCCTGTATTGCCCTCCCGGAGTTGAAGGTACGATTATTGATATAAAAATCTTTACCCGGAGGGGATTGCAAAAAGATGAAAAATCCCTGGAAATCGATGAGAATGAAATTGCCAAGCTGAATCGAAACTTCAATGATGAAAAAGCCATTCTGGTCAATGATAAAATTGAAAAAATCTCCAATATTGCCAGAAGTGTGAAATTAAGTAGCAACTTTTCCTTTAACGGAACCAAATTCAAAAGGGGAGACAAGATCCCTGCCAAAGAGTTGAAGCTGCTTAACGATGAATTATTGAAGCTCTTCAAGAAAAATATTTCCACTAAGAATAAAGACCTGATACTTGAAATAGAGGCCAAAACCAAATTACACATTGATGCCCTGAAAAAGGAGCTTCAGGAGAAGATTGATCAAATGAAAAAGGGTGATGAGTTTTCTCCAGGAATTATCAAAATCATCAAGGTTCTGATCGCAGTAAACCGCCGCATATCGGTTGGGGATAAAATGGCGGGACGCCATGGAAATAAAGGCGTGGTCTCCAAAATTCTACCCCAAGAGGATATGCCTTTTTTGGAGGATGGAACTCCGATAGATATTGTCCTGAATCCCCTGGGGGTTCCATCCCGAATGAATGTTGGCCAGATTTATGAATTAATCCTGGGTTGGGCTGGCAGGAAGCAGGGCCTCTATTTCGAAACCCCGGTTTTTGACGGTGCCTCTGAAGAAGATGTGAAACGCTATCTCAGAGAGTCCGGTTTACCTGAGGACGGCAAAGTGGTCCTGTATGATGGGATTACCGGAGAGACTTTTCAAAACAAGGTTACCGTGGGAGTCATGTATATGCTGAAACTGGAACATATGGCCGATGACAAGATTCATGCCCGTTCAACCGGTCCCTATTCCCTGATTACCCAGCAGCCCCTGGGAGGGAAAGCCCAATTCGGCGGCCAGAGAGTGGGAGAAATGGAAGTCTGGGCTTTTGAAGCCTACGGAGCAGCCTATCTGCTTCAGGAGATCCTGACCATTAAGTCCGATAACATCGCGGGCAGAAATGAGATTTATTCCGCCATTGTCAAGGGAACCATGGAATTCAATCCCGGATTGCCGGAATCCTTCAATGTACTGGTTAAGGAATTGAAGAGCCTTTCCTTGAATATCGAATTGATCAAAAAGGAAAAGCCAAGCGATGAAGCCAAAATTAGGGAAAACATTGCCAGTATTCCTTAAGGAGTTATTATGCGCAAAATCAAAAGAGAAATGAAAGACATAAACATAATGGATTACAGTAAGATAAAGATTAGCATAGCTTCTCCTGAGATTATCACCAGCTGGTCTTCGGGTGAAGTCACCAAACCCGAAACCATAAATTACCGAACCTTTAAGCCTGAAAGGGACGGATTGTTCTGTGCCAAAATTTTCGGTCCCACCCAGGATTATCGATGTCTGTGCGGAAAGTACAAAGGATTGAAATACAAGGGAATTGTTTGTGAGAAATGCGGTGTTGAGGTGACATTATCCGCTGTCCGTAGGGAAAGAATGGGCCATATCGAATTGAATTCAAAAGTTGCCCATATTTGGTTTTTCAAGGGAATACCCTCCCGGATCGGTGTGATTCTTGAAATCACCTCCAAGGAACTTGAACATATTGTTTATTTTGAGAATTATATTGTGGTTGATCCCGGATCGGTTCCCAATCTCAAATTCAAACAGATCTTACTGGAAGAGGAATATGTCAATCTGATCGAAAAATATGGTGAAGACGCATTTAAATCGGAAATGGGGGCAGAGGCCATTTATGAACTTTTAAAAATGATTGACCTGGAAAAAGAGGTCAAGGAGCTGAAATCCCGTCTCAAAGTTGAAAAATCTATCCAGAAAAAGACAAACACGTCCAGAAGGCTGAAGCTGATGGAGGCTTTTCTGATCTCCGGGAACCGACCGGAATGGATGATTTTAAATGTAGTCCCGGTACTTCCCCCGGATCTTCGTCCACTGGTCAGATTGGATGGAGGGCGATTTGCCAGTTCGGATTTGAATGATCTTTATCGCCGGGT
The DNA here is from genome assembly GCA_030671465.1 of Candidatus Aminicenantota bacterium. GTDB lineage: Bacteria > Acidobacteriota > Aminicenantia > UBA2199 > UBA2199 > CAZOWT01. Next base: position 2,547 of record DAOVIP010000335.1, read on the forward strand.
CATCAACCGCAACAATCGTCTGAAACGGCTGCTGGATTTGAAAGCCCCTGAACTGATCATCAAAAACGAGAAACGAATGCTTCAGGAAGCCGTGGATGCTCTGTTTGACAATCAGAAACGCAACAAGAGTTATATGAGTTCCCAGAAGAGACCCTTGAAATCACTTTCCGATGCCCTGAAAGGCAAACAGGGAAGATTCAGACAGAATCTACTGGGAAAGCGAGTCGATTATTCGGGGCGGTCGGTGGTTGTGGTGAATCCCAAATTGAAACTGGATGAGTGTGGCATTCCGAAGAAAATGGCTCTCGAACTATTTAAACCCTTCATATACAACAAGCTTGAAAAAAAGGGAATGGTCACCTCCTTGAGCGTAGCCCGGAACTGGGTGGAAGAAAACAGGGATGAAATCTGGGATGCCCTGGATGAAGTGATCAAA
>DAOVIP010000299.1 GCA_030671465.1 Candidatus Aminicenantota bacterium
AGCATTTTGTTAAGGCATTTTTTTGGTAATCTTTTTATTGAGGAGAATAAAAATCCCCAACATTAAAACCCACTGTAAAACACAGGTCATCACACTAAAGGGATTAAAAGGGTTATACCATTGATCAGGGGCAAATACAGTAGCCGAGAGTGATAGCCACCAGACCAATAGTATAATGGCGGCAAAGGGCACAAAATACTTTAAAACCATATCCCACCATCGGCCCAATTTCCAATCCTTTTCATCAACAAGTATTTCATTTTGCCTGAGTTGAGAAACCCCATGACGCCAAACAGCAAAAGCCACAAAAGCCCCCGAAATCATCAAGGCAATCCCCCACACAAAATCCTGATTGCTCAAAATATCAAGATTCCTCGCTGAAGGGATCCCCAAAAGATAACACACCGCTACAACAATAATTATCGCTCGCTTTCGCTTTAAACCGGAATCTACCAGCACCCGAGTGGGCAATTCCAGCATAGCAATCAGGGAAGAGAATCCGGCAAAAGTCAATCCCAGAAAGAAAAGTATAGAGAGCGGTGATCCCATTACCATACGGGCAAAAAGCTGCGGCATCCAGACGAAAGTCAGTCCGGTTGAAGCTTCACCACTGGTTCTCATGATCTCAAGAACTTGAAGTTTTGATATACCCGCTTCTGCCGGTATGGACATTATCCGGGTTGCCGGTATCGGGAATACCTGAGGTTCAGACATCATCATGCCGGTATGGAAAACGGCAAATACCGTTCCAAAAATCATTAATGCTGCCAAAAGTGAAATGGTGTTATTCCCGATTCCGGTTATAAAGGCATTTTTCACCGTCCCATATTCTCTCTTCATATATGCGGCATAGGTTAGAAATAAACCCCAACCCGCCCCGGTATCCCAGGCATTCTGGGTTAAGGCAGCCAACCAAACCTTTGGTCTTAACAGCTGACTCCACTGGGGAGTAAACAGATAGGATACACCTTCCCAAGCTCCAGGTAGAGTCAGGGCTCGTAAAACAGATAGAAAAACAATGATCAGCAAGGTCGGAATTAATACCCGGTTTACCCGTTCAATTGATTTAATTCCCATCCAGATGGCCAGGGCTCCAAGGCCAATGGCCAAGGCATGAAAAAAAAACGGCCACCCGCTATTTTGGAAATTATTCCAGATCATCATAGCATCAACCTCTTTAACCGGAAGCGGATTTAATAGCAAATAAATGAAGTAATAAATGCACCACCCAATAATTACCGTATAGAAAAAAGTAATGGCCACAGAAACAAAAGCCACAAAACTACCCATCCATGTAAATTGAGATCCAGCTGTTTTTTTAAATACTCCTACAACACCGTTCCGACATTTTCGGCCCAAGGCATACTCTGCAATGATAAGCGGAATACTCCAGAGGAATAAAAAACAAACCCAGGCGACCAAAAAGGCACCGGCTCCGTGATCACCTCCGTACTGGGCTGCAATTCGGGGAAACCTCCAGATATTTCCGGTACCGATTGCAATTCCCAAAACGCTTAATAACATACCGAAACGTGACGAAAATCTCTGATTGACGCTGGCATCGATGGGTTCAGACATTGCTTACTCCTCGGCAATCAGCTTAATTGACTCTTTTCTCTGGTGGTTTTGATCTTTATTTTAACAGGAATACTTTCCATTTTTTTTAAAATCTGTTTTAATTCCTGAGGTATCACCGAATAATTTTTTATAAATTGTTTTGCACTGGAATAACTTCCGCTTTGCTCAATCCTTAAAACCATATCCATTAATTTTCTAATCTCACGCTTAAGCCTGTCAAAATTGATTAACAATTCCTGGTTTTCCAGGCTAAAAACCAATCCCTGATTCTTCAGGAAATAATTGATTTGAACCAAATATGGGTCTTTTTCCACAAGATCCTTATTTTGCCCGACCTTTGCCAGCAGAAGGGTAATATAAGTCGTATAAACACGATTTTCCTTCTGCTTGGACAGAATTTTTTCTTTGATCAATAAAGACGTATTGCTTAGAGCAACCGTATCAGCCTTAATTTCCTCAATGCATAAAAATAAGTCTTTCAATTTCTTTCCAATCAATTCGGGCTCTTCAGATTTTGATTTGGCAAAATAAGGGCCTAAAAAATGGGCGATTTTATGCATGATAATATTTGAAAAATAACTTTTGAAATCAACCAATTTGGCTAACCGTGAAGGAAAGACCTTTTTACCCACAGGTCTTAAAATTTCTTTGAAAAAATGTCTGGCCACATTCCGAAGAATAATAATTTTTATCTGATTCTGCTTGCCATCTTTTTGGATTGGAGGATAAGTCAGAACGCTCCGACCTGTACCGGTGGTTTGAAGCAGATCAGCAATAAGAAAGGGATATCTGAATGATGTGGATGATGAAATCGAATAATACTTCCGGGTGGTATTTGCTTTCATTTTATCAATGAGCGAGCCGTAACGTCCGGCCTTTTGAGTTAATTTATGATCATATGACAAAACAGATACAGCCAGTTTTTTTGATTTGTCTGTTTGATAAAGAATATCAATTTTAGGATTTTCCATATTCAGCCAATTTGAATAACTGGAGCCAAAATCATTTTTTAAAATATCTTCGGCCAGAGCAGATAAATAGATTTTATTTTTTGAGTCAGATTCAATTTCAACAGCACTATTCAACAATCGGGTGATTTCCAACAAAATTTTCTCCCTGTCTTCAGGCGTTTTACTATTCCGGTTTATTTGATCACATAGGTCAGAAATCTCAAAAAATATTTGAGCGATTCTTTTTGACTGCTCATCCAAATCCAGTTTATTCAAATCGGGTCGAATGGTAAATATACTTTGATTTTCATTTTTGGTTTTTTGAGCGGGCAAAACGACAGATGTCAGGAAAATCACAAAAAAAATCATAAAGCTCTTCATTTTTTCTTAAAAAAAGAGGATTTTTTATAATAATCGACCAAATCTGTAATGAAAATCTTAAATCCGGCAGAAGCCGGAATGGCAATCAACAATCCCCAAAAACCAAATAAGCGGCCAAAAAGGATAATGGATACCAAAACCCAAACAAAATGAAGGCCCACTTCTCTTCCCACTATTTTGGGGTAGAAAAACCAGTTTTCGCTCCCTTTAACCACCGCAAAAACCAGTACCACCAATAACAATTTTTCGATTGATTGAAAATATGCAATTCCTATAATAAGAGAAATAATAAAACCCACTATGGTTCCA
>DAOVIP010000327.1 GCA_030671465.1 Candidatus Aminicenantota bacterium
AAATATTTTGGAAGTGCATACTTTTCCTGTCCCTGGGCTTCGAAATAGTGGTTATATCGCATGATGGTATTTACCGGAACATGGTGGGGACAGCTGGATTCGCATATGCCACAGGCGTGCCGGCAGTAGAATTTTCCAGGACCCCGGGTGAAAGCGGCCAGTTTTTGGGCCTCAGCGGTCGATAAGGGGGTTCCGGAAGCTTCCAGAAATTGTTCCACATCCTCGAATGAAGTGGTGCGAGCCAGTACAGTGGCAACGTCCGGGTTTGAGAGTACAAAGCGGGTGGACGCAATACGGATTTCGGTCGGATTGGTCAATTTGAATTTGTTAATAAACCATTCGCCCTTCTCGGCTGTTTTCTTAAGGCTTTCAGAGTAATCTTCCATTCTTTTCAAGCGTTCCGGATCCTGATCCTGTTTTAATTTCATTTCTTCGATCCGTTCTTTCATGGAGAGATAGCGTCCCACCGGATTGGTTTTCATCAGGGTCACCCCGATTTTATTCTCCCGGCAGACCGCAATCACCCGTTCTGCCATTTCCTTCTGGATGAAATTATATACCAGCAACATTACGGAAAAGCGGCCGTTCCGGGCAGCTGCCAATAGAATCTTGTCCATGGGCTCACCTTCCCGCCCATGTCTTTTCCCGTGGCTGGATATGCCGATGAATTTTAACTTGCCCTGTTCTTTCAATTGCTGACAGGCCTGAAAAAAGGGTTCGTAGGCCACCATCTCAGTGGAGGAGGGATTATGGGTCATCAGGCAGTCGATATAGGGGGTGTCCAGCCGTTTCAGACATTGTTCCGCTCTTTTGAGTATGGATTCCCGGCTCTCGTTTTCTTTTATATGCAATTTGGTATTGACAAAAAGCGATTACCTTTTAAAACTTTTAATGGCCTGTCCCATGCTGATTTCCGATTTACCCCGGCTGTAACTCTCTGCGGTGTCAATATAATTGACACCGGCCTCCAGCATGGCTTTAATGACTTCCACATTTGAAACCCCTCCCAGAGAGACATCGGATATCTTGAATCCGGTCTTACCCAGGGGGCGAAATGATTTTATTTTGCCAAGAGAAGGAGTGGAATCTTCAGCAGCATCTAGTTTGATGTTTTTCCCGGCAAGACTGACACCCATAACTCCCAGGGCAGAATTTTTCATGAATTGTCTGCGATTTATCCCCTTTTTTTCAATCATTTTTGCCTCCTTTGACCGATATTGTTTATTTTATATCATAATGACATTTTTATTAAAAGTGATCTGCCAATATTTTTGTTGTTAACTTCTATGGGCATTGATCCGTTATGGTATATGAAGATGTGGTTTCATGAATAACAATTTGGAGGTAACATGAAAAAAATCCTAATTATTCTTTTAATGATGTTGTTCGCATTTTTGATTTTCCCGCGGAAAATAGGCGAGTTGACTGAAGTCTTAAAGCCGGATAATATCAGCGTTTTTCAGGAAGACCTGTTTGTGGCCGAAGGGTCCACTTTCTACATTTACTCGATTGAGAATCTTCACCTGAAGAAGAAATTCGGCAGAAAGGGGGAAGGTCCGGGAGAAATTCTATCAGTTCCCAATTTCCCGACCCGGGTACACGGATTTCCGGATTATGTTCTGGTTGAAGGCCTTAACAAAATAGTATTCTTCAGCCGGAAAGGAGAATTCATTAAAGAGATACGAAAACCAACGGGTACCACCCAGATGCTTCCGCTGGGGAATCATTATGTGGCCAAAAGGATTATCCCTTCGGAGGATAATCGGACCATAATGAGTGCGATTTATCTTTACGATTCAGAAATGAAACTGATCAAATCCCTTTACAACCAGAGATTTGTACAGCAGGGCTCACCGCCTAACCTCAAACTCGATATGGTGAGTGATTTTATCAATTTCCGGATTTGCGACGGCAAGCTGTTTATTGAGGAAAGTTCAAAGGGTTTTTTCATCGAGGTTTTTGATGAAAACGGAAACAAGCTTTATGAAATCAGGAAAAACCCTGAACCGGTTCTGGTGACGGCCTCACACCGGGATCAATTGATTGCAGATTTGAAAGAAGATCCCTGGGTTAAGCCACAGATTAAAGCTCTGGGAGGCTGGGAGCAAGTGAAGAAGATCATTAAGTTCGAGTTCCGGGAGCACTTTCCGGCTATTCAGAACCTGGATATTTCAGATCACAAGCTTCTGGTCCAGACTTTCAGAGAAAAACAGGGTAAAGAGGAATATATCATCATGGATTTATCAGGGAAAATTGAAAAGACGGTCTATATCCCCTGCAAAGTGAAGGTGTCGCTCATGCCCCAGATAATGGGGGTGAAACTGTATGCCATTCACAACCAGAAGCTTTTCTATATCAAAGAAAATGAGGTCGATGAAACCTGGGAACTGCACGCAGAGAATATATTCAGGGAATAAGTCCGTTCCAAAAATCATTGAGGTTGTACAGGCTTTGTTTTCGTTCAGCAGACATCTTTTCTACGGGTTGTCGAACAAATTTCTGAAAATCCTCTGATTTGATCGTTTGGCTTAAATGGGTATGACCATCTTTACCGTTGTAATCGGCCAGTTTTATAATTTTTACAGCGGCATGGTTGATGGCCAACCAGAACACATCATTATCCGGATGAAGGTCAGGCCTTGTCTTCAGGCAATTGAGCAGTCCCAGCAATGCATTGTTTATGTTTTCCAGTTTCAAATTGAAAAAATCATTGTCAATTTTTTCCCCTGCCGATGCCAGTATTCCCAGTCTGGCTATCCGGTCGATAAATGATTCCAGTTCCTCAATACATAAGGGAACCTGGAATTTTCCTCTCTCCTCTTCTTTAAAATAGGCCTGAGCCGGGGATACATTAGTGAGTTCCATGGGCCTGAAAAAATCCGAACACTGCCAATTCAAGCGTCGGTCACGAAATCCGCGCCACAGGTGAATGACAACCGCGTACCATCGGATATGCATGTTTCTATTTTCCGTCACGTTATTCAAGTGGGAAAAAATGCTCTGTATAACTTCATATTCTTTTCCACTTTCGCCGTGG
>DAOVIP010000471.1 GCA_030671465.1 Candidatus Aminicenantota bacterium
ACCTCCACCTCCAGGGCTTTTGGATCATATTGCGGCCAGGCATGATCAAAAACACTGAATTTATATCCGGCTTTCTCCCATAATTCCTCACCAAAATGAGGCGCAAATGGAGCTAATAATAGGATCAATTTTCGAAATACATCTTTCAGAAAGGCCCCATCTAACTCTTCAACTGCCCTATCCTGAGCATATTTATAGAGACCGTTCACCAATTCCATGATACGACTGATTGCGGTATTAAAATGAAATCTTTCCGTATCCTCCGTAGCACCTTTAATTGAATTGTTCAGAATACGATTCAATTCCAGCTCTTCTTCTCCCAGTGGTTTATCACCGAATTCTTTATTAAAAATCTCTTTGGACAAATTAAAAATACGCCAGATTCTATTGAGAAAACGGTCCAATGAAGCGATCCCTTCATCACTCCAGGGTCCTCCTTTTTCAAATTCGAAACCGAACATCAGATAGCAGCGAAAAGCATCCGAACCAAATTTCTCCAGATATTCTTCCGGATTTACCACATTTCCCAAAGTTTTGCTCATTTTCAACCCATCGGGACCCTTGATAACACCCTGATGCCGGAGAGCAAAAAAAGGCTCGTCGAAATCGAGGTACTTAAGATCATGCAGAACCATAGTAATAAAACGGGCATAGAGGAGATGCATGGTGGCGTGTTCAGCTCCCCCGACATACATATCGACCGGACACCATTGGTTAACCAACTTTTTATCAAATGGCTGGTCATTTAGTTTGGGCGAGAGATAGCGCAGGAAATACCAGGAAGAATCTACAAAGGTATCCATGGTGTCCACTTCCCGTTGAGCGGCTTTCCCGCATTTGGGACATTCGGTATCCAGATATTCCGGGTGATGTTTAAGGGGAGATTCCCCACTCGGTCTGAAATCCACATCATAGGGAAGTAAGACCGGCAACTGCTCTTCCGGAACGGCCACTTCACCACAGGAAGAGCAATATACGATGGGAATGGGTGCCCCCCAGTACCTCTGCCGTGATATCAGCCAATCTCGCAATTTATAATTAATTTTCCGCCTGCCCACCTGATTGGATTCCAACCAATCTGCAATTTTTTCAATGCTCTCTTCGGAGGGAATTCCGTTAAATGAACCGGAATTTATCATAATCCCAGGGTCGGTGTATGCCTGTTCCGGGATATCCTCGGCATGGGTACCCGGTTGCAGGATTACATTCCGAATGGGCAAATCATATTGGGCGGCAAATTCAAAATCTCTTTCATCATGAGCTGGAACTGCCATAACTGCGCCGGTACCGTAGGTCATGAGCGCATAATCGGCAATCCAGATGGGTATTTTTTCCTTGTTCACCGGATTTATGGCAAAGGCACCCGTGAATATACCGGTTTTTTTACGAATCGTCGAAGTTCTCTCAATTTCACTTTGCAGGATACTTTTCTTCACATAAGCATCCACTTTTTGCTTTTGATCGGGTGTGGTAATTTCTTTTACAAAAGGATGTTCCGGAGCCAAAACCATATAGGTGACTCCAAACAGTGTGTCCGGACGGGTTGTGAATGTACTAATCGATCGACCGGGGTCATCGGCCAGCTGAAAATCGATTTCAACTCCGATACTTTTACCGATCCAGTTCTTCTGCATCAGGGCGGTTCTTTCAGGCCAATCAAGCTTTTCCAGACCTTTCAACAGCTGTTCAGAGTAATCCGTAATCTTTAAAAACCACTGCACCAGATCTTTCTTGGTAATTGAGGCCTGACACCTTTCACAGGTCCCATCGGACTGTACCTGTTCATTGGCAAGTA
>DAOVIP010000192.1 GCA_030671465.1 Candidatus Aminicenantota bacterium
CCAACCTGGTTGCCAAAAGTAATTTCCGTCATTCTCTGCAGGTTCTATCCAGTCTGCTCAATCACCCCCAATGTCCGCAAACAACTTATAAATCCGTACTTGACCGCTTAACCCCCATCCGCTATGAAGAATTCGGTTCTGCTACCTCGTTTAAAATTGAATATCTGACAGCTGTTGATTATATAGATAGAAAAATAAACTCAAAAAATATAGGTGTTCTGGAAAAAATCGGCTTGACCCTGTTTTTACAGCCCAACCGTACCAAATATTATATTTTTACTCCCTATTCCGAGATTATTGATATGGAAAAACAACCACCATATCAGTGGTCGCAGGGAATAGAAGAATTAAAACAAAAGTATACAAAGAAAAAAAGAAACTGGTTCTGGTGGGTGCAGAATCCGGGGGGGAAAATCATAGTCGAAGAAGGTATAGTTTCAGCCAATATGTTTTCTTTAATGTCAAAAACATTTCACCTCAAAACCCTCTACGATATGTGCCGGATACTGGCAGAACTGCACCTTTATTATCAACCCGGTACACCGGTCAGGCAAATCCTAAAAGGGCTTGAATCATACAAAACCGTGGATCCCTGCTCCGGAAGCCCCTATATCTGGAATGAGAAAAAACAAATTCTGTACAGTCTGGGGGTTGACCGCGATGATGATGGCGGAACATACTCCTACAACACCTATTACGATACCGATTACATCCTGCCGGTTATTTTATCACCCCGGCAATAAAAAGCCGGGACTGGGTATCCCGGTCTTCAGTCTATTGATTTGACCATGGATGAATGATATTATTGATATCTTCGGATTCAATGAATCTTCGATTATGGCAACCATGGACCGTATTCAAAACCAGGACCTGACAACCCGCGAGTTTGGTTTGAAAAAGTGGATATTGATTTTATCCGCGCTTTCGCTACTGGCCTATATGGCCATTGATCTTCTGGAGATAATAAACCGGGCCAACGGGCTTCCCTTTGGCTTTCGTTATTCAGTGCTTACCGCTGATCAAACCCTGAATGGCAAACTACCCAGCCTCACCCCGGCAGCAACCCGGCAGCGGATCTTCAATAAATTGCCAGCCAATTCACCCGCCAAATCTCTGACCTTCTGGACGGTTATTCACAGTCCGGTTGAAAAAAGTTATCGCTATTTTCTGCCGGAAATCAAAAAAGTGCAATTATACTGCAATGGAACCCGGATAAAAATCAGCCCTGACGGATTCCGCAAGCAAATCCGTTTAAACCGGGGGTTCAATGAAATCGAGATCCGCTACCAACAGGTCAAGGCCAACCCCCAACTGTTCAGATTCTTTCTGCGCTTTTCAACCCGGAAAGGGGTGGCTTCCCGCCCCCTCCCTTTTTACCACTATGTACTACCTGATTCATCGATATCGAAAGCCTTATTTCAGGGAATTCGATTCCTGGATTCGGTAAAACCGGCCGGGTTCCTGCTGGCCCTGATCCTGGTTCTCTACATGCTCACGGCTATTGTTGTCAAATTCCGAAAACCACCAGCATTGCCTCTCTCCGGGCTTTCCCTGGCCTTACTGGTGTTTGAATTTTTCTGTCTTTGGTTGGGCCTGATTTTCTCCATAACTTTTCTGAAAAACCGGTTGAATGTGGTTCTGGCCAACGAATTGATATGGGCGTTCTCCCTGCTCCTGGCCCTGCTGGTTCTGCTAAAATCCCTAAAGGATGGTAAAATCACCTTCAAACCGGACAAAGAAAAAATCCTGGTCATCTTTCTCATCTCCGTGGTGGTGTTCGGCTATCTGTACTGGATATCGGGCCAATGGCTGCCTCTGGAACCGGTTGGGGCCGGTGACCTGCGCAATCATATGGTTATGGTTCACCACTATCAACAGTTCAATGAAATCAAGACCGATGAATTCCGAATGGTTTACCCCCAATCCCTTCACGCCTTTATAGCCGTGTTATCCAGGTGGTTGGGAACCCCACCGGAGACCATCATCACCCTGTTTCTGGCCCTGGTTTTCATACTGGTCTATTTCCTGATCTACTTGTTGAGCAAACATTTTTTTCCGGACCTCAGTCCGGTATTTTTTTTGACCGCCCTGTTACTAATGAATTTTACCTTTGTGTTGGATACCGGTTTCAAATTTCACTATTTCCCGCCGCTGGTCTCGACCTTTTTCTTTTTATCCTCCCTGTTATTCTTCTTAAAAAACCGTTTACCCGTATCCTCCCTGCTGCTGGCCGTGTCAATCATCGTGTATCCCTATTATGTGATAATATTTACCCTGACCCTGTTTTGCCTGTTTCTGGTTAACTTTCCGGTTGAAGGGGCCCGGATTGGCCTCATAATCCGAAGACTTTTTATTTATTTTCTGCTGCCGCTGTTCTTTATCGTCATCTACATATTCATCTATAACACCTACGGATTCCCCCAGCACCAGCAGGGATTTGTCACCTTTGCCAAGCTGATCCCCTTTTCTGCCCTGAAACCGGTCAACACCTTCCTGATTCTCCTGGGAATCTATTATCTGATTTCCCGACCGGGGAAAAACAGGGGCCTGCATGTTCTGATTCTCAGTACCATTATTGGTTTTTTGATTTATTATATCCCCTATTATTTTTTCAATCTGGGCTCCTCTTATTACCTGATTAAAAACATCCTGTACCTGGTATTGATGGGTATCATCCTGGAATCTCTGGCCCTGCAGGAATTGGCTCTCGGGTTGAAACGGAAGCTCGGATTGAAAACAATCCGGAAAAATCGATCCACTGATTAGGAATTCTATTTAAGCGGATTTTCCTCGCAGCGGGGACTTTTGTCCATGTCGATCTGGATGGCCTGCAAGATCAGCTGGAAACCCAGAATGATGGTCAGGGCGATCAGCATGATGGTGCCGGTGGAGGTGAGTATTCCCCGGGAGGCATTGGTGATCCAGACTATCAATCCGTAAATCATTCCGAACAGGAAAAGCGGAATTCCAATCAGCATATAGAGGGAAGCCATGTTGAAATCATATATAAAATATTTCAGGAGCAAGCGCCGGATGAAGATTCTGAGAAGCTGGGGGGGAAAGCAGAACAACTCCTTCCAAATATTCAATCCGGATGGTTCGCCCCGGTAAATGGCCGGCATGGCTACATCCTTGATCCGGACCCGGTGAAAGTACAATTCGGCAATCAACGAGGTTTCAAAAAAATAGCGTTTATGTAACCTGTCAACATTGACTTTCCCCAACAAATCCGCCCGGATGGCGAAATAGCCATTGTTGGGATCAAAGTTATTCCAGTAGCCGGTGGCGATCTTGGTCAGGAAAGACAGAGTCAGGTTGCCAATCCGACGCCAGAAAGGAATGGCCTTAATGCCCTCAAAATCATGAAAACGGTTGCCCTTGGCGTATTCGGCCCGCCCGTCGATCAGGGGGTCCAGCAAATCGGGAAGATAGCGGGGATCCATCTGTTCATCGGCATCCATTTTAACCACGATATAGGGGTTGTATTCCAGCAGTTTTTTAAAACCGGTCACGGTAGCACCACCCACCCCCAGGTTTTTGGGCGTACAGATCACCTTCACCCGTTTATCAGCCAGGCGGGGCAGGGGTTGGGTGCTGTAGTCATCCACCACCACAATGTGGTCAATGAAATCGGGAATACTCTCGATCACCGAACCGACATGGTTGGCATGGTTGAAGCAGGGAATCACCATCCCGATCAACTTATTTTTATACACTGTTGAACGCTCCTTTTCCCTTTGATAACAAAACAACATTCTACCCGATATCCCCCCATAAATCAAAGGTTGAAAGTAAAAGATTTTAAACTTAAGGGATCAACTGGGCGCACCATCCCCCACACTTTTTAAGACAGGTTACCATATACTTGACTTCTAAATTATAAAATGCTACAAGGTAGGACATTGAAAAGATTTTGTTTTTGAAGATGTAAGGGAGGTATAGATGAATAAATATTGTTTGAAAGTAATTACCCTGATTGCTTTTGTTATCCTGATTTTTATGCCAGGATGTAAAACCACCGAGGTTGTCAAGTATACCCTAACAGTTAATCTTGGAACAGGAGTAACCGGAAATCCGTTCAGCGGCAGTTATCAAAAGGACCAGAATGAAGTGGTGGCCTACAGCTACACTCTGGAGGCGGGCTTTGAAAACCTGGTGGTTACCCTTGACGGAACAGTTATTGCATCTAATGGAACCTTCACCGTTACCGGAAACCATACTCTGACAGTTACAGCAGACGAGGTTTTTGATATAAGAGGTAACTGGAATCTAACCTTATACTGGACCGGTTTTCCTTCAGAGTCATGGAACATAACTTTTTCAGGTGGTTTAAACAGCGGCACTTATATGGACGAGTATGGTCATACCGGGACCTATACTGTGAACAGTTCATCTGTTGAGATCGATTATACCGCTTCTCATTCAATGAAACTGGTGGGATCCTTTTCATCTCAAACAGAGATGTCAGGTGACATAACCGAGGCCGTGGGAACCGGAACCTGGAGTGCTACCAAACTTTAATTGCTAACCTGAAGGGTCAGGTCTTGCATTTCTACATTTGTGAACACCGCCCCCCCCCTCTTATATGGACAACGAGGTTCAAGTACGGTTTATGAGGGGCTGAGGTGATTCTCCTCGGTCGACTAACTAGTTTTTCCTATGCTATATAATATATAGCAGGTTAAATTAAC
>DAOVIP010000015.1 GCA_030671465.1 Candidatus Aminicenantota bacterium
AACCTTAACCGAAGAGATATTCGATGATATCCTAAAGTACAACCTGGATGAAAACAAGGACCCGGAGGACTGGGATTATGAATCATTTCAAAAAGAAATCATGTCTCAGTTTGGTCTCAATGTAAATGAAGTCATCAAAGAGGACTACCAAAATCTACCCCAGATCGAAATCCGGGATATTGTACTCAAACACCTGAAAAACATATACCGGGAAAAAGAGGATCTCATCAGCTCAGAACAGATGCGGGAACTGGAACGGATGATCATGCTTCAAATCATTGATTCACAGTGGAAGGACCACCTGCTGAACATCGATCATCTCAAGGAAGGGATCGGATTGCGGGGTTATGCCCAAAAGGATCCGTTGATTGAATACAAAAAAGAGAGTTTTCGCTTATTCGAGGAATTGCAGACCCGCATTGATGATGAAGCGATTAAATTCTTATTTCTGTTTCACCCGGTTGAGGAAGAAGAAATAGAGGAATGGAAGCAGAGGAAAAAGGCCAAACTATCCCGGCCAGCATCCAAGATGCCCAGTAAAAGGCGCAAAAAAAAGAAGAAAAAGAGGAGATAAATGGAAAACAAGTTCACTGAATATGAAGGACTGACCTTTGATGATGTGCTGCTGGTACCAAATTATTCGGAGGCCATGCCCAAGAAAGTCGATACATCAGCCCGGTTTACTTCAAATCTAAACTTGAAAATCCCCGTGGTCTCGGCTCCCATGGATACGGTATCGGAATCCAGCATGGCGATTGCCATGGCCCAATTGGGGGGGATATCCATCATTCATAAGAATTATTCCATCCAGCAGCAGGCCGAAGAAGTTAAAAAAGTAAAGCGATCCGAGTCGGGAATCATTGTAAATCCCATTACCCTCAAGCCCCATAATAAAATATATGAAGCCATCCAGCTGATCAAAGAAAAGGGATTTTCCGGCCTTCCCATTGTCGATGAACAGGGGATACTGGTCGGAATTCTGACCAACCGGGATATCCGCTTCATCACGGATAAAGACCAGCAAATAAAAAACTTCATGACTGCCAAAAATCTCATTACGGTTCAGGAAGATATCAACATCGATGAAGCCAAAAAATTGCTTCACATGAATAAGATCGAAAAACTGCCGGTTGTAGATGAGCGAAACAAACTCAAAGGATTGATTACCCTGAAAGACATCATGAAATCAGAATTATTTCCCACCGCTTCCAAAGATCAATACGGAAGGCTTTTAGTGGGAGCAGCCGTGGGAACAGCGGATGACACCATGGAGCGTGTTCAGGCCCTTGTCAATGAAAAGGTTGATGTCATTACGGTTGACACCGCTCACGGACACTCAAAAAAAGTGCTCAAAACCATTGAAATGATCAGGGGAAAGTACCCGGCCATTGATATCATTGCCGGAAATATTGCCACAGCCGGGGCTGCAGCCGATCTGCTTGACCGGGGTGTGAATGCCATCAAGGTTGGCGTAGGACCCGGATCGATCTGTACCACCCGAATCATTTCCGGAGCCGGGATACCTCAAATTACCGCCATCATGGAAGTGGCCAAAACCGTTAAGGATAAAGTTCCCATCATTGCCGATGGCGGGATCAAATTCTCGGGGGACATCACCAAGGCCATTGCCGCCGGAGCCAATTGCGTGATGATCGGTTCCCTGCTGGCCGGAACCGATGAAAGCCCCGGAGAACTGATCATTTATCAGGGCCGATCCTATAAAAAATACCGGGGGATGGGTTCAATTGCGGCCATGAAGGCCGGAAGCAAGGATCGGTACTTTCAGGATGATGAGATCTTGGAATCTAAACTGGTCCCCGAAGGAATCGAGGGACGGGTCCCCCACCGCGGAAGCGTGATGCAGATGGTTCCGCTTCTGATGGGCGGGGTAAAATCCGGAATGGGTTTGACCGGGTGTAAAAATATCGAGGAATTGAGAAAGAAAACCAAATTCATAAAAGTGACCGGTGCATCATTAAAGGAAAGCCATGTTCACGATGTGATCATCACCGAAGAAGCCCCCAATTACCGCCTGGATTGATTTTGATCTACATTTCCAGCAGTTGATAATCGGGATTGCCCAAACCGATTTCAGCAGCGTATTCGATCTGAACCCGGTTGGGAATATCAAAAGTCAGCTGGGACCATTTTTTCCCCACAGTTCTCTCAATCAGGTCTACGGAAGCGGCATCTACAGCCACCGGATCATGGGAGAGCAAAACCCCTATATCCGGCGCAATCCGGTTATGCCCTCTCATGCAGTCACAATCCTTGGTGATACGGGTCAGAAAATTGATACAAATGATTTTTCCCCTTTTGGACTTCATGACTCCCAGGGCATGCTCGACCATTTTTTTTTGAAGATTTTCATGGGTTTCCGACCAGTTATATCCCACCGCATCAAACCGGCAGGTGGCCAGACACTCCCCACAGCCGATACATGTATTCCGGTCAATCCGGGCGATTCCATCCACCACTGCAATGGCATCGGCCGGACACCACTTCACGCATTCTCCGCATCCCGTGCACTTGGATGTTTTGATGGAGGGTTTGGCGGTTGAGTGCTGGATCAACTTGGCTTTGCGGCTGGCACAACCCATGCCCAGATTTTTCAGCGCAGCCCCGAAACCAGATAACATATGGCCGGTAAAGTGAGATACCAGAATCATGGATTGTGACTTCTCAAGTAATTTGGCAATCCCCACTTTCTGATATATTCTGGCATTTATATTAATTTCTACCTCATCATCACCCAGTAACCCGTCGGACATAATAAGGGGCAGACCGGTTTCCTGGACTGAAAAACCATGCTCAAAGGCTAGTAGAATATGCTCAATGGCATTGGAGCGTCTTCCCCGGTACAAGGTTGACGTTTCGGTTAAAAAGGGAAAAGCCCCGATATCTTTAAGTAATTTGCCCAGCATCTTGAAATGCAATGGACGCACATAACCCTGAGTACCCGCCTCACCAAAATGGGTTTTTATGGCCACAAAATCCCTGGGTTCTATAAATGAAAGTAGATTTTGCTTCAGAATCAATTCTTGAATCTTTTTTGAGATAATCAAATCTTCTTCGGAATGAACAACTTTGATAAAATAGACAGGCTCACTCATACTCTATCCCCACTGATCCAGGCGGGGCCACATCAATATCAACCGTATTAAAATACTGTGATAAATCCGGCACAACTTTCCTGGTTGCTATCAGAAATAGCTGTGACTGCATATTCCTGCTGCACAAACTGGTCAATGCCCCGGTGAAAGTATTCAAATTCACTGGCATCCACTTCGCCCAGCTGGATCCAGTAACCATATTGCTGTTCATAAATCCTGTACTTGGTGACATTGATCCCGGTGTTCATGGGATTGGGTTCCCAATTAATCAAATTGCCATATTCACTTTGAAGCAGTGATTTATTTTCAACCTTGCTACCGGCTACATTGGCCGGAGGATAAAATGAAGGGGGGGTAACTCCCCAGGCCGCAACCATCCAGGTTCCGGATTGACATTGACCCATCTTGATTTTAAAATATCCGTTTTCTCCCCAGTTCGCACCCCAGGAATTCTTGCAAATCCAGTAGTTACCACCCTTATCATATCCCACCAGCAGTATGGCATGACCGCCTTCATTTTCACCGAATGTATATTCGTAGATTCCGGATTGATAGCTGTAAAAATCAGTGTAGATAACCATATAAAGAGAAATCGGCCCATTTTGAAGGGCATTGTAGATGGCCTCCCGATCTTCAATTCCCTGGGTGACAAAGCCCCAGTCTTCAATTGTGTATATCTGATTGATCCAGGCCGGGGCAGGATTACAGGGGGCATCGGCAGCCGCATAGGATAAAAACTCCTCCTTGGCAATACCATTTCTCTTAATATAATCGGCAGCCTCATCGGGATACCCCCCCTGACAAGTACCGGCATCAGAACAGGAAACCAGGAACTGCTCGGAAAGATCAAGTTCAAAATTCTGGGAGACAAAATTGCCCTGCCCGTAGGGAGTAGAATTTTCAATATTGTACATGGCTTCCATGACCGCTACGATGGCAAAGGCCCAGCAGCTGCCACAGCTGGCCTGATTTTTCACCGAACTGATGAAATTCTCTCCCATCTGGTTCCGCCAATCCATCTTTACCGGGGTTGAAACCAGAGGACCAGAGTAAATCATTTTTTTGGGATTTTCAATTTCCGGGATCAAGGCCCCCAGCCGCTTCTGCCTTTCCCCTTTCGAGAGCGCGGTCATAGAAGTTTCCCCGGCCTGCCAGTCAGCACCCCGGGCTGCAATGGCGGCCCTGACTCTCTGTATTATATCTTTCTCATCCTGAGCAGGAACTGCATTGATAGCCACATAAAAAACCAGCAAAAAAGCTGAGAAAAAAGCGACAAAAAATGCCTGTTTTTTAAATTTCTTCATTTTGGTTCTCCTGTTTTTTTTTATTCACATTAAAAAAAATCAGTTTGATATACGGGAAAACAAGCCATTTAAATGATTCCTTTTTTTCGAAGATGGTCAATCACCACTTCGGTTTCTTCTTCAATACTCAGGGAATCGGTATCCAGTACGATTTCCGGATGCAACGGCTCTTCATAGGGAGCGGAAATCCCGGTAAATTCCTTGATTTCCCCTTTGATGGCTCTCTTATACATTCCCTTGGGATCTCGCTTCTCACAGGTTTTCAGATCCGCTTTCACCAGAATTTCCAAAAAACGATCCCCCCCCAATAATTGGCGGCAGAAATCACGGTCTTTGCGGTAGGGTGAGACAAAAGCAGTAATGGCAATGGCTCCGGAATCCGCAAACAGGTGAGCCACCTCGGAAATACGGCGGATATTTTCTTCTCTGTCTTCCGGTGAAAAACCAAGATCTTTATTCAAACCATGCCGGATATTATCACCATCCAGGACATAGGAAAATTTTCCCAGTTGATGGAGCTGAAAGGCAACTTCATTGGCAATGGTGGATTTCCCGCTGGAAGGCAACCCGGTAAACCACAGCACCACACCCTTTTGATCCAGTAAGGTTTCCCGGTCCTGAGGTTTAACCTTATGCTCATGCCAGACCACATTGGTCGCTTTCTTGGTAACCATTCAAATCCTCCTCGGAATACTGTTGAAAAAAAGAAATCTCAGTCTTCTAATCTGTGTCAGGATACTAAGATACCAAATTCTGATATGGAAAGCAATATAAAATAAATATAAATTCAATATTGAAAACCGAGAAACATCAATTTATAATGATACTATAAGGAGGAAATCCGTGAATTCAACCCTAATCCTGATTGCCGGGCTGCTCTGGTTTTTCCTGGTTTATCGGTTTTATGTAAAGCGAATCGAAAAAAATGTCATCAAACCGGATGACACCCACAAAACGCCGGCCCATGTCCTGAAAGACGGTATAGACTACGTGCCATCTCCGAAACCCCTCCTGTTCGGGCATCATTTTTCTTCCATTGCCGGAGCCGGCCCCATTGTCGGCCCCATACTGGCCTACGCCCTTTTTGGATGGGGGGCTGCACTGTTGTGGATACTTCTGGGTACCGCCTTCATCGGTATCATTCACGACTATTTTTCATTGATGGTTTCGGCCCGGAATCGGGGAATCAGTATAACCGAGATTTCAGGTCAAGTGATATCACCAACGGCAAAATGGATGTTTTCCATCTTTGTCTGGCTGAGCCTGGTCCTGATTGTAGCCGTGTTCTCGGTGATCACTGCCAAAACACTGGCCGAGAAACCTGAAATTGTGATTCCCACTCTGGGATTGGTTGCCCTGGCCTCCTTATTCGGACTGGCGGTTTACAGACTCAGGGTGAAATTAATTCCGGCCACCCTGGTCGCCTGGGTGATCATTGTTTTTCTGGTCCAGCTGGGCTACCGCTACCCAATTGTGGCCTCTTTTGACCTTTGGTTTGTTGTTTTTTTGTTTTATGCCTATATCGCTTCATCAATACCGGTATGGGTACTGCTACAACCCCGGGATTATCTGTCCATGACCATTCTTTTTGTGGGCTTAATCCTGGGTTATGCCGGGCTTATAATCCTTCATCCGAATATCAACGGGCCGTTCCATACCGTATTCATCTCCCACAACACGCCCCTGATCCCCATGCTGTTTGTGATTGTGGCCTGCGGTGCTATCTCCGGTTTTCATTCACTGGTAGCATCCGGAACCACAGCCAAACAATTAAACCGGGAAAGCAACGGCAAATTTATCGGTGCCGGCGGAATGGTTTTTGAAGGTGTCCTGGCCCTGCTGGTATTGATGCTGATGGCCTCGGCCCTGTTCTGGAATAAAGCACCTCAGGCATTATCTGATTTCATATTTCAGGATCTAATGAAAAAAGGCCCCATCATTGCTTTTGGCCACGGTTTCGGCCGGGCGGTATCAGCCATCGGTATCCCCTTCGATCTGGCCATTGCCTTTGGAATATTGATGCTCAATGCATTTGTCCTGACCAGCTTAGATACCGCGGTTCGATTAAGCCGTTTTGTTTTTCAAGAAGCCCTGTTTAAAAAAAGGTCTACCCTGTCCAATCGCTGGGTAGCGGGGTTGATTGGAGTTCTTTTCGCCTATGTGCTGGCCAAATCCAATAGCTGGAATATCATCTGGCCCATATTTGGCAGCGCCAATCAATTAATCGCGGCACTGGCACTTTTTACGGTCACCGCCTATTTTGCCGGTATCAAAAGACCTATCCGCTACAGCTTGATCCCCTCTGTTTTCATGTGGCTGGTCACCGAGGCCTCCCTGCTCTATCTGTTGATTTTTCAATATGTCAAGGGATTCTTAAAAAACACCGGAGATACGGTACTGGCCATTACCGCCTTTATTCTGGTTATTCTGGGAGCCTTTATCGGTATCGAATCCCTTAAATCAATCAGGGAGAAAATGAAGGTGTGACTTTCAGTTGCCCCGGCTCTTTTTGCCCACTACCAGTAAAATCAGGCTGATGATTCCAACGGATATCAAAACTGACAGGACATAGGGAAAGCCATAGGAAACCGGGATAATCCCGCAGAAAAGCGCCACCGATGCCGCCAACAGTGCATAGGGGATCTGGGTCTTGACATGATCAATATGATCACAGGATGAGGCCATTGAGCTCATAATGGTGGTATCCGATATGGGGGAGCAATGATCTCCAAACACGGCCCCGGCCAGTACCGATGAAATGGTGAGGATGATAAAGTATTTTAAGTCCGGTAAGCCCCTGCCCAACCCGATGGTGATGGGGATAACCAGGGGATACATGATGCCAATGGTCCCCCAGGACGTTCCGGTCGAAAAGGCAATAAGGGCTGAAAAAACAAAGACCAGGGCTGGAAATAATTGATAGTTGAGTGATGAAGACAATAGAGAGACCAGAAAATCTGCCGTGTGTAATTCCACCAGTACCACTCCCAGCGACCAGGCCAGAACCAGAATAACCACGGCCATCATCATGGATTTCATCCCCTGAACCAGGGATGAAATACCTTCCCTCAGGGATAGAATTTTCTGAAAAAAAGCCAGACCGAGTGCGGTAATGACTCCCATCAGTGAAGCCCAGAGAAGCACTTCAAAAGAATTTGCCGAGGAAATAATGGTTCCCAGATCCTTAAACCCACTGCTGGAAAAAAACATCTGAAAAAATGATTTTTCTGCCAGCGGATTCCCTTTTGAAAGCAACCGGTTTACACCTGAAATGTAAAGCCCTCCGAAGGTAAAAACAATGACCACCACAATGGGAATCAAACCGTTGAACCAGCGGGGCGGAGTGGATTCCGGGGGATTCAGGCCGGAACTCTCAAAATCTGCCAGGGGAACAGCCTCATCACTGAGTAATTTGCCTCTGCTGGCTCTTTTTTCTGCTTTCAGCATGGGCCCGAAATCCCTTCTGAGGGTAAAAATCAACATGACCAGTAATAAGGCCAGAATGGGATAAAATCGATAAGGCAGGGAAGCCAAAAAAATCTGATAGGCATCATATTGAAATCCATACGCTTTCAGCGATTGGTCAATCAAAGAGATTTCAAATCCGATCCAGGTGGAAATCAGGGCAATAGAAGCCATGGGGGCAGCTGTGGAATCGACAATATAAGAGAGTTTTTCCCGGGATACTTTCCATTTATCCGTAAGTGGCCGCATGGTGTTTCCAACGATCAGGGTATTGGTATAATCATCGAAAAATATCAAAATCCCCATCAACCAAGTATAAAACTGGGTGCCTCTCTCCGACTTAACCCGTCGTGAGAGACTCTCAACGATTCCTTTCACGCCTCCGGATTTGGTGATGATTCCCACCATCCCACCCAACAACAAGGTAAAAACCAGAATGGAAGCCCGGTTTTTATCGGCAATGGCATTGAGAATATATTTGTCAATCACATTAAAAAAGGCATTGATAAAATCAAAGCGGCTTAACAGCAGGGCACCAGTAAAAATGCCCACGAACAATGAAACCACCACTTCCTTGAAAATCAGGGCTAGAATAATGGCGATCAGGGGCGGAAGCAGGGTGAGAATCCCTTCCAGGGAATATACACTGAAGGTCAATTCACGACCTCCCTGAACCACAGTGACTGTGTAGGTACCGGTTTGTGAAAAAACAATTCGATCGGATTTTATTTCTGTTCCGTTCACATAGATCCGGTCAAACAACCCGATATCTTTCAACTTCAGTATTTTCCCTTTAAAAACCATTGAGGGGAGCTTCACTTCCGCTGGCTGGGCTGCCCCGACCAGCAAACAGCCTATTGAGAATATCAAAATCAGTAAAATAAATTTTTTCATGTTGATATTAAGCCTAATCATAGTATTTTAAAAAATATATTTCAACTGGCAAAAAGAATAACCAGGCTATCTTGAAAAATAAACCGTTTTTTTTTACAATTTAACTTTAGGGAAATCAAATTTCCCCAATATTATGGTTTTTAAACTAACCTGCAATGAGGTAAACAATGGCGACAATGAAAGCACTGGTTAAAAAACAACCGGGCAAGGGTATCTGGATGGACAACATGGATATCCCCGAAATCGGCATCAACGATGTATTGATCAAGATAAAAAAAACCGCAATTTGCGGAACCGATCTGCATATCTACCTGTGGGATGACTGGGCCCGGAAAACCATCAAAACCCCCATGGTCATCGGCCATGAATATGTAGGAACCATTGCCCGCAAAGGATCCGGAGTGGAGGATCTGGAAATCGGTGAACGCGTGACCGGAGAAGGACACATCGCCTGTGGTCATTGCCGAAACTGCCGGAGAGGCAAGAAACACGTTTGCGAAAACACCGTCGGCGTGGGGGTAAACCGAGATGGGGCATTCGCCGAATATGTGGCCATTCCCTCCCAGAATGTCATCAAGGTCAATCCCAAGATCAGTGATGATATCGTGGCTATTTTTGATCCCTTCGGAAATGCCACCCATACCGCGCTCTCATTTCCGGTTATCGGTGAGGATGTGTTGATCACCGGGGCTGGATTGATCGGAAGCATGGCCGTGGCCATCAGTCGATTTGCCGGAGCCCGCTATATTGTGGTCACCGACCTGGTGGAATACCGCCTGGAGATTGCCCGGAAAATGGGAGCCACCAGAGCCATTAATCCCCGAAATGAAAAAATCTCGGATGTGGTCAGGGAATTGGGAATGGTCGGTTTTGATGTGGGCCTGGAAATGTCCGGATCTCCCCAGGCCTTTAACGACATGATCAGCAATATGTACAATGGTTCCAAAATTGCAATCCTGGGCATATTGCCATCGACCACCCAGATCCAGTGGGATGAATTCATATTCAAAGCCCTGCATTTAAAAGGCATTTACGGCAGGGAGATGTTTGAAACCTGGTACAAGATGGAACAAATGGTCCTGTCCGGACTGGATATTTCTCCGATCATTACCCACCGGTTCCACATTGACCAGTATCAAAAAGCCTTTGATATCATGGAATCTGGCCAATCCGGCAAAGTCCTCTTAAACTGGGAATAATCTCTTTTCCAATCCTCTAACCCGGACCATTTGCCATAACTTGACAAAATACAGGGGTAAACATATACTTTTTAAAAATGAGAAAAGTAAAGAGAGAAAAGGTCCCTGGCAACGAATTGTCCCTGAGAAACGAGATATTCGGAATCATCGCCCTTTTTATTTCCATTTTTCTATTGTTCAGTCTGGTCAGCTATTCGCCTTCGGACCCGAGCTTCTTTCATTCATCGATCAAGGAATCGGTAACCAACTACGGTGGAAAAATCGGGTCGGAAATCGCAGCGGGTTTGTTTAACCTGTTTGGCTACGCTTCATATATTTTCATTTTATACCTGCTTTTCCTGACCAGTTTCTTCCTGTTTAACCGCAAAATAAAAAATTTTATTA
This sequence comes from Candidatus Aminicenantota bacterium, assembly GCA_030671465.1. GTDB lineage: Bacteria > Acidobacteriota > Aminicenantia > UBA2199 > UBA2199 > CAZOWT01. Next base: position 10,360 of record DAOVIP010000015.1, read on the forward strand.
CCAAGAATCTGGGTTATTTACTATTGCTCCTTTCCTTTGCCTCTTTTCTCGACAATATAAACCCGCTGTCAATCATAGAAAATGTCGAATCCAAAACCGGTGGATTGATCGGTTACTTTTTCAACCATTTTTTAAATACGGAGATAAAACCTTTTTTTTCATTGTTATTGTCTCTCATTCTCGTTCTCATTTCACTGGCCCTGATTGCCAAATTTTCCCTTCATCGAATCTTCAAATTTCTGTCCCAATTGATAGCCAAACTATTTAAAAAAATCGGATCGATTTTTAATAAAAACCTTGAAAAATACCGGGAAAATCAGCAGCGGGAGCGGATCAAAAAAAAATATCAGGCAGAACCCGGCCGGATTTTAAAGGAAAAATCCGAATTTCTAACCAGGAAGGAAAAAAGAAAAATTGTCAAAAAACCCAGTAAAATTCCCGAAGAAACCTATTTGTTTTCCGGCCTGGAAGAGGAATATCCAAGTCTGGAAAAATTCCAGCCCCCGCCCATTTCCTACCTGGATGCCCCCACCAAAAAGAGCAAGATAGACTACAAAGAACTGGACGAAAAGAAGCTTGAATTGTCCAGCCGGTTGAACGAATTCAGAATAAAGGGCGAAATCATGGAATACACACCCGGACCGGTCATTACTACCTATGAATTTGTACCGGACACGGGGGTTAAGGTAAGGGATGTGACCAACCTGTCCGAGGACCTGGCCCTGGTGGTCAAAGCCCAGTATGTCCGAATCGAAAGGATACTGGGCAAAAAGGCTATCGGCATCGAAATTCCCAACAAAAAAAGGGAGCTCATTCACCTGAGGGAGATCATTGAATCACCCGAATACCAGCAATCCAGTTCACCTCTCACCATTGCCCTGGGTAAAAGCAAGAGCGGTGAAATTTTTATTACCGATTTGCGCGAGATGCCTCATTTAATCATTGCCGGAGCCACTGGAAGCGGAAAAAGTGTGGCCATCCACACTGTCATTTTGAGTATTTTATACAAATCCCCGCCCGAAGAGGTCAAATTCGTGTTGATTGATCCCAAGCGGGTGGAGCTGGCTATCTACAACTCGCTCCCCCACCTGCTTACCCCGGTGGTGGTCAACATCAAACTGGCCAAAAATGCCCTGGATTGGACCATATTTGAAATCGATCGAAGGTACAAACAACTGGCCCTGCTCCAGGTCAGGAACATCGAGCAATACAATAAAAAAATTGAATTGCTGACCCAGGTGGAAGAGGAGTTACTGGAAAAATTGGAAAACCAGGAGAAAATGCCCTATATCGTAGTCATCATTGATGAATTTGCCGATTTAATGATGGAGGCATCAAGAGAGATTGAAGATGCTATCCAGAAGATGGCCCAGAAATCCCGGGCCGTGGGGATTCACCTGATACTGGCCACCCAACGACCTTCAATCGATGTG
>DAOVIP010000022.1 GCA_030671465.1 Candidatus Aminicenantota bacterium
GTCGTGGATATCAGGTCAGAGGCCAAATGGTACCCATTGCCAACCAAAAATCAATAAAATATTTTTCTGACGGCAAATCTATTCCTGTGGATCTGGGTTTTTCTTTTTTAAAAATAGAGGTTTGAGAATGAGAATCAAACCCATGGCAATCAGCAGGATACCGACAATCCAGGTGTTTTCGATAATGGCAGCATAAAATACTGCACTCAGAAGCAAAAGAATAAATGATGGTATGAGGTATTCACCTTTTTTGGTAACAAAATAAAGTCCAAGGAATCCCAAGCCGGGGCCGATAAGAAAATTGGGCCAGCTGGTGGCCGTATAGGCCCAGGTGGTAAAATTCAACCATAAAAAGTACCCGCAGTAAAAGAATAAAATAATAATCGGAAGTACCACGCCGGCTGATCTTTCTTTATCTTGTATCCAGACAGTTACCAGAATTGCAACCGGGATTAGCATGAACAGGGGCCACAGTTTTCCGATGCTTAAGTGAGGGATCACGTTGACCACCAGGAATAAAATACCGACTCCGATAAAAATGGCGCCACTACTACCCATTCCAACTTTAAACTTAGGTTCTTTTTTGTTTTCCATCCTAACCTCCATGGTTTTGGGAAATCGTAATTTATTCTATTTTAACATTTTTTTAACGTTTGGTCATGATAAAAAGTTCCCTGTTATGGGAAGAAAATTTATTAAAATCTTATTATATTTCGAATATTATTTTTTTTTATTGAAAAAATGATTAAATTGAGATATAAAATAAATGAATAGGAAAGACTATTCCATGAAAAAACAGTCGTTCATATTTGGTTTAATTCTGATTCTGGGACTGGTATCCTTATCCCGGGGAGCTGTGTTCAAGGGCTGGTGCGTTAAGGTTCTGGAGGGTGATACTGTAGTTGTCTATGTCAACAAAAAAATGTTGAAGATAAGACTGGCCTACATTGATTGCCCCGAATCGGATCAGCCCTTCGGCCCGGAATCAATTCAATTTGTGACATCTCTGATGTTGAAAAAGAAGGTTCAGGTTGAAATCGAATCCTATGCAGAGGATGGGGTAGTGATTGGACGGGTGATCATCAATAACCAGGATTTATCCATGACCCTGGTGGAGGCCGGACTGGCCTGGTATTATAAAGATCACGGTACGGAACGATATTTGGCCAAGGCACAGCGTAAGGCCAAAAGGAATAAAATCGGGTTATGGGTTCAGAAAAAACCCGTGGCTCCCTGGAGTCACCGGGAGCAAAAGCAAAAGCAATAACTGAAGCCCTGCCAGTATGGATTATTGCGCAAATATGTCCTAAAATAAGGACATATAGGCTAAGCAGTTATTGGCATTGATGTTGCATATTTTTAACAGGAGGTTAAAATGAAGATAATGGTTATAATAACATTATTATATTTGCTGTTCAATCCAATGGTATATTCGGATTATTACCCCCAGGATGAATATACCGCCAGATCCTATGATGATGTCCAGGTGGTCCGTATCAATTATTCCCTGGGTGAATCCTATGTAGACCGTAGTTTTGAAGAAGGATTGGAAGAGGCAGTGGTCAATCTTCCGGTTTTTAACAGGGATAGAGTCGGAACCACCGATGGTCGTCTGGAATTATATCTGGGTCGGCTGAACTATCTGCGTCTTGATTATGACAGTGAGATCTTATTTTATCAGGCTCCCCGGCTTGGTAAAACCCGGACCACCATACGTATGGATCGGGGAGGGATCTATCTCTATGTAAATCAACTTGATTACGGCCGTGATATTCAGGTCCAAACTCCGGATTGTGGAGTCTTCATCCTGGAAAACGGAAGGTACCGAATCAATGTTAATACCCAGGGCGGAACTGAAATATTGGTTTATAGAGGAATGACCGAGGTTAGCGGAGAATACCGGGGTTCTAATGTCATATCAATGTACGGAATGACCATGTTTGATGGCGATGTATATCAGAGTCCCGCTCCCATAATCAGATCTGGCCAAGATGATTTCGGGCTGTGGAATATGGAAAGAAACCGATTAATCAGCCGATTGATTGGATACCGTTCCCGCTACCTTAATCCAGCCTATGCCAATTACGAGTATGAACTGTCCAGATCAGGCAGATGGATCTACGATAGGTCCTTTCGAACCCATATTTGGATCCCCCATAATCCCGGTACGACCTGGAAGCCTTATTACCGGGGAAGATGGATTCATCACCCTTATTATGGATATGTATGGACTTCCTATGATCCCTGGGGCTGGTATACCCACCACTATGGACGTTGGCACTGGAGTCACGCTTATGGATGGTACTGGATACCCGGAAATAAATGGTCGCCGGCCTGGGTTTCCTGGTCCTGGACAGATAATTACTATGGTTGGTGTCCATTGAGCATCTGGAATCGACCGGTAATTGTAATCAATAACAAGTGGATGAGAAATTACCAGTACCGCTCGGGATTTCCATTTCATTCCAGTTCGGTCATTGTGGTCAATAAAGGCAATCTTTGGTCACCTCGGATTCACAAAGCAGCATTGTCCGGAAACGCCTTGTTTAAAATGAAAAATGCCAGAATCAATTTTCGAGGTCGTCATCCCAAATTAACCCCCAAATCACATCAGGTATCGGTTATCAATGCCAAAGGCAAAACGGTGAAATACAAGAAGAAGGCTTTTTTATCCAGTGAAAAATATCGAGACAGAAAACCGGACCAGAAAATGAAGGTTAAGAAGAGCGGTATCGAATCCAAGCACATTAACCGGTATTCAGGGCCTCAAAATAAAATCAGCCCGGAAATGAAAACCAGGAAAAAAAGCCGAATCCAGAAAGCCTATCCGTTCTACAAGTCATTCCCGAAGAAAGCTGAAAAACTTCCGGACTATAAAACCCCGGAAAAGAAGGGAACAGTTAAAAAGAACGCCAAAACACATGCAGCGAAATCAACAGTTCAAAAACAGGAACAAAAGCATATCAAAAAAACAATTCAGAAGAAGGATAAAAAAACAAAAAAGAAAAAAAGTGAATCCAAAAAGAAGAAAGACGAGGAGAATAAAGATAAAAAACAGCGAAATAAATGATTTATTAGAGTGGGCCGGAGTTTGGGGCCGGAGTAATGAATAATGAAAGAAAGAGAAAGAAAAAAACCCAAAGATTTTCTCAATGTGATCCTTCGGGATGATCGGTTCGGATATACGGCCACCATCAAAGATATTTCCAGAACCGGTATGTCCGTTTTATCCGAGCACGTGTTCCCGACCTACAAGATGATTGATGTTCTCATAAAGATCGGTAAAAAACCGATCCAATTAATGGGGAGTGTTCGCTGGGTCAAAGAATCATTGCCTGATCAAGACCAGAAATATAACGAGATTGGAATTGCCTTGGTCAATCCGTCGAAAGAGTATCTGAAATATTTTGGGTTCGATGAAGATTAAGGGCTCTGTTTAATATTATTGAATCAACTGGGTCCTGAATACTTGAAATTCTTTAACAATTATTGATATCTGCGATTAATGGCTTTTGGCCTTGATCCAGTATATTTCCAAAAGGAAGGTCCCCGGTACTTGATCGGAAATCATGATGCCCAAATGAGTGATGCTGGATTGATCCAGTATTGGCCAGTCTCTGACTACTCTCCGGCCCAGAAAGGGAATAAAAGAACTGAAGGGTAAAAACACAGTGATCAAACGATTCTTGCGGGTATTAAAACCGGCCTGGTAGGAAACTCCCTCAATGTTTGACCGGGTATATATTCGCAATTTGTAGTGTTTTCCATCTCCTTTTAACCGTAACAGTAGTCCGCTAAAAGCCCTCAACTGAAGTTGTTTTCGGGTGGAGTAGGTCATGCAGAAACTTCCGCTGTTTTCACCCTGTAAGGTTCCGGAAAACAGGACAGTGTGGTGTGGTGACGGTTTCAGTTCACCCCATGAGTTACCGCCCAGTAACCGATCCGATATGATGTTCCAGCCTTTCAAATCATCCGGTCGACTGAAATCAAACAGGGTGAGGGGGCCCTTTTCCTGGATCTCTTTACACATCAATGGGGACAGCAGTATCAACATCCCTAGAATTGTTGCCATCCCCACATGTTTTCGACCCATATCAACTTTTATTATGATTTTTTCAACTTATTCTTAACAGCTAATCCCACTGTTTCCATTGTATAAGGTTTTTTGACATAACTGCCAGCACCCATTTTTAAGGCTTTTTTGACCCGGTCGGTTTCCGAATAACCACTGACAATAATGACTCTGAGACCGGGTTTTAGTTTTATCATTTTTTTATAAGTATCCAGACCATCGATTCCGGGATCCATGATCATATCCAGAATGACCAGGTCTGGCTGGTTGTGATCCAGGTATTCAAGAGCCTCTTCTCCACTTGATACGTTATTTACCTGATAGCCAAGTTGGGTAAGAATTAATGATGCGATTTCACGTTGTTCTTCGATATCATCCACGACCAGAATTTTTTCTCCGTTCCCCCGGTAATCCCTTAGCTTTGCATTCGCTTTTTTCCTGTCCAGTTTTTTCCTGCAGGAAGGGAAAAGAAGTTCAAAGGTTGTTCCCTTCTTACGTGAACTGTTGATGAAAATATGACCGTCATGATCGACGACAGTTCCCCATACCACAGCCATGCCCAGTCCGGTACCGCTTCTTCCCAGTGTTTTCTTGGTATAAAAAGGTTCGAATATTTTTCTTATTCGGTTTCTGGGTATACCGACTCCCTGATCTGTTATCTTGAAGGTTACGTAATCACCGGGCGGTATAGACTTCTCAAAACCCTTGATTGCACGATCCAGATATCGATTGGATGTGGATATTTCAATGCTTCCGCCAGAAGGCATTGATTCCACTGCATTGGAGACCAGATTCATGATGGTTTTGGTCAGATGAATATCTGAACCCTGGATATTAAGAAGCTCGGGTTCAAGATAGGTGGGGATTTCAATATGGGGATAAAAGCTCTTGAGTTTTTCAAATTCGGCTGAACTGAGATAATCTTTTATAATTCTATTTAAATTGATCACTTCCTTACTCGTGGCACCTCTTTTGGCCAGGGTCAGTAAATCCTGGACAATGGCTGCGGCCTTTCGACCGGATTTCTTCATGGTTAGAATGGGTTTTCTGAGCTTGCTTTTTTTTGGAAGGTTCAACAGCAGTAAATCCGGATAACCCACAATGGCGCTCAGTATATTATTCAGATCATGTGCCACTCCTCCGGCCAATTGTCCCACGACCTCCATTTTTTCTGAGAAGGCCAGTTTTTCCTCCAATTTCTTTTTTTCCGCTTTGGCCTGCATCAATTGGCTGATATCAATTATGATACCACGGCTCCCAACTATCAGATCCTCTTTTACTATAGGGGCAGAATGGATGATAACCGGAAATATACTTCCATCTTTTTTCTGTATCCGGTATTTGATGCCACCCAGTTTCTGGCGTTTAAAGATTTTTAGGGTGTTCTCCTTCAACCGGCGGCGGTCTTCGGGAACAAACATTTGCAGGGCATCAAAGTGATGGGTGAAATCCCGCTTTGAATATCCGGATAGTTCATAGCCACTTCGACTCAGAAAGTTTATATTACCCTGAAGGTCGGCTTCGAATACAGGTTGAGGTAGCAAATCAGCCAGTTCTCGAAAACGTTTCTCGCTTTCCTTCAAGGTTTTACCAATCAACTGGAGTTGCTTTATGGTTTCTTCCAGTTCAATATTTTTTTGTTGGATAGACCGGCTGGTCTTTTTACGGATGTATTCGAAAAAATAGGCAGTGGTACAGATTAAAACAAAAGCACCAAAATAACGGGCCAGAAAATCCATACTGTAGTGATGGTGATGGAGTAGGTCTACCGGCATCTGCAGGGCAGCCATTACGAAAAGTATGAATCCCAGGGTTAAGATGGTTCCCCATTTGATTCCAAAAAAGAATAATAAAAACAGTGGCAATGAAAAAGACCATACATGTCCGCTGTTTTCAGGACCACCGCTCACAAATAATATCGAAAACAAGATAAATATCATGCAAGTGCTGATAACGGCAGCCCTAAAGTAATGATGGACCTTTCTCATATGCAGGAAAGAGATAAATGTGATTAATAGTGATGAATGTTCAATAATTCCCAGAAAAACATATCCCTTTAGGAAAGCCAGTATTCCGAAACCCATGAACATGGGGATGGCGACGGTGAAAATTATATTCAATAAGACAATTTTCTGAGTGGTCTCCAGGTCAATTTTTCCGGATACACCACTGGTGTAAATATCGGTGATGAACTTCTTGAATTTAATGTAATTCATTCCATTCTTTAATTGATAAATTATAATCAATTTTTGAATAAATTTCAAAAAATTTTTTTTGATCCAGGATGGATTGATTATCGATCAAATCGAAATCCTTACCTGTCACAATGAATGAAAAAGTTTGAATAATATTCTTTTAATGATATATGGGGTAGAATATTGATTGGAGATTTAGAGGTATAGAATAAAGGAAGGTAAAATGAATAAAACCTGGGGAATTTTAATCTTTTTGATTGGTTGTTTTTTATCTGTCCAGGGGATTCAAAAAACATATTTACCCTCTCAAATAACCCGAGTGGTTTTTCTGGGTACCGGAACCCCGAATCCTGACCCAGAGCATTCGGGAAATTCAATTGCCATTATCGTCCGGAATACGCCATATATTGTTGATTGTGGACCCGGTCTGGTTAGAAAGGCTGCTTCTTTGTCCACCCGGTACGGGGGGGTAATCGAGGCTTTAAATGCGCCGAACCTGAAGCGGGTTTTTTTAACCCATTTGCATTCTGATCATACCAGTGGGCTTCCTGACCTCATTCTGACGCCCTGGGTGATGGGACGGGATGAACCGCTTATGCTCTTTGGGCCTGTCGGTTCAAAAAAAATGGTCAAGTATCTGTTGAAAGCCTACCAGGCCGACAGAAAAATCAGGCTGTATGGTTTAGAACATGCCAACAATCAGGGATGGAGGGTGGTGGTTCGAGAGGTTGATGAAGGAATTGTCTATAAAGATGAGAATGTAATGGTTGAAGCCTTTCGGGTCAAACACGGTAACTGGGCTGAGGCCTTTGGATATAAATTCATGACCCCGGATCGCAGCATCGTCATATCCGGTGATACTGCCCCCTGTGAAAATATTATCAGAAAAAGTAAAGGGGTTGACATATTGATACATGAGGTTTATTCACACCGGAAACTGAAAGATCGAGAAGCGAAATGGAAATTCTACCATCCAAAATTTCACACATCGACCATTGAACTGGCTGAGATTGCCAATAGGGCTAATCCGGGTATACTGATACTGTACCATCAGCTCTACTGGGGAATTGGTGATGATGAGCTGTTGAATGAGATCACCGGGCTATATCCCGGACTGGTTGTCTCTGCCCAAGATCTCGATGTGTATTAACCGGTGAGATGCGATCTAAATGTGTAGCTCGATGACATCCTCGTCTTCCAGTATATAATCCCGTTTAACCTTCTGGCCCTGGTATTTATTTTTTCCCCAAATCCTGGCGAATTTGAATTTATGTGAAAAGTCTTTGTGTACTGCCTGGGCCATATCCAGGACCGTGCTGCCCTTTTTTAGGGTGAAGGGATTGTCATATTCGATTTTTCTCCCGGGAATTTTACTATAGACCCTTATGATATTCAACATGACAAATAGACGATTTTTCAGCAAGTCCAATCCATCGCCCTGAAAGGCGGAAACCGGGATCAACTGGTGGGAAGAATTCAGATATTGCTTTAGAGCGGTCAACCGGTCCGGGGAAAGGGCATGGTCATTTTTATTGGCAATGACCAGTAGTTTTTTCTGATATTTCGCGGATGGGCTGGAATCAGAACGATTTTCCCTAATGAGTTCAATTCTTTTTTCAATCAATTTTTGGATTATGACCTGAAAATCGCGAACTGGATCCGGGGAACTCAGGTCAAGTACCAACATCACTACATCCGCTGATTTTATCAATTCGGGAATCCAGATTTCAAGATAATCAGGAGTAATGGGAGGTGTATCCACCAACTGTATCTGGATATTTTCAAATCTCATCATGGCCGGATAGGCGGATATGGTGGTGAAGGGGTAATCAGAGACTTGAGGACTGGCATTGGTCAGGACCTTGATAAGGCTGGATTTTCCGGTATTGGCAGGTCCGATTAATATCACCTGCCCAGCACCTGATTTTTTAACATTGTGTTCCTGTCCATGCTTGGCGGTTAAGGGTTTTCGTTTTGATTCTGATTTTAGTTTGGAAATTTTGGATTTAAGTTGGGCCTGAATCTTTTCCGTACCCTTGTGTTTGGGGACAATGGAAAGGAGTTCTTCCAGAATGGAAATCTTCTCAGATGAAACGGAGGTGGCTTTTAGTTTTTTTTCAACTTCAAAATATTGGGGGGGGAGGTTTGCAGGCATTTTTTTGAATGTTTAATTATAAACAATTAAAAGGAATCGTGCAACATCCCAATACTTTGTTGGAGTGAAAACACCAAATCCGGCTTATCGGTAATAATCCCGGTTATGCGAGGATCCCGGAGATATTTCAAAATTTTAGTCCGGTCATTGACTGTCCAGACCCATACTTTTATATCATGCCGTTGCGATCGCTTTAAGAAACCGAACTTGAGCAATTTCCAATGAGGGATCACATAATCCACTTTGTCAATTATTTGATGGTTGAAGGGAAATATTTCACCCAACCGGGTTGAGATGGGTTTCTTCGATCTCTCTTTTCCCAGAATGAGGCCCACTTGAATTCGATGATTGAATTTTTTTAAGGCATTAAGTGAGTCAATATTGAATGATGAGAAGATGCATTGATCAGTTGCGAAATAGTTGAGAGCCCTGGAAGCAATCTCCTTCTCGTGTCCCCTGACCTTCAATTCAATATCAAGTTTGATTTTACCACTGGTGAATTGAAGTACATCCTCCAGGGTTGGGATTTTGATTCCCTGACCAAGACCCAGTTCAAAAACCTCATTGAATTCAAGATCATGGATGGGGCGACCGACAATCTGCTTATCATGAAAAACAACCGGTTTTTGATCCCGGGTCATTCGGATATCCAGTTCGATCATATCGGCACCGGATTCCATGGCTCCGGAAAATGCTTCGATCGTATTTTCGGTTGCCAGATCCGTTGCCCCCCGGTGGGCAATGATCAATTTTTCTTTCATGTTATCTATATTTATAGAATTTTCCGATCGATATTCATAAGATAATCAGCGGGTACTACTTCCTTTATGACTTATTGAATTTGATATTTTTTTAACTTTCTAAAAACGGTATCGGCGCTCATCTTTTCATTTTTGGCTATCTTACGTATACTGAAACCGTCCTGCCGATACTGTTTATATCTTTTTTTTTCTTGTTCACTTTCGGGGTAGTCCACCGGTCTTCCAGGCCTTGGATCCCGAAGCGGGAATCGTAGAAATCGCTGTATTCTGGATTCTACTTTCTTCAATTTCTTGATATCAATAAAACGTTTCACCAGGAATAGAGAATCCCGGTTACGATTTTTTTCAATTTCCAGGCTGTCTATAAGCAAATTAATTTCCGTCAGATTGGCTTCGATTTTTTTTAACTTTTCATAGAGGGATAAATCATCAAATCCATTAATTATTTTATTTTCCATTTCTCCTGATTCATTTATATTATTTATAAAGGGAATTGTCAAATCAGGGAGATTTACCATTAATATATTGTTTGATCAACCGATTCGGAACAGGGGCCGTGTCAGACATGTGGGACCGCCCCCGCCTTTTTTACACAGTTCTTCACCATGGAATTCTTCGATTTCAACTCCTTCGGCTTCCAGTAATTTTCGAGTATGGGGATTTCCCGAAATCATGATGCATTTTCGGGGTGCCACTGCCAATATATTGCAGGCCATGGAGGTGAATTCAGAATCGGGAACCTCAATAAGTTTGATTCCGCGGTTGATCAGCCACTCCCGAAAGGATAAGGGCATCAATTTTGAATATACAACGGCCAGGTCATGATCGATCGGACTGATGATGGACATCAGGTGAAGGATATCATTCGGGCCGTTCCAGTGGGGCAGGGGAACCACCATGATATCTCTTATAAATTCTCTGGTCATGGTTTGAAACTGTTGAATACCCTCCTGATTGGACCGGTAACTGTGGCCAATGGCAATGGTGTTTTCATCGAACAGTATGACATCACCCGCTTCTATAGTGCCGCTCCCGGTTATGGAACCCAGTATGGGGATATTCTGCTCTTCCAGTAGTTTAATCACTGTCCCAGGTTCGGTTTTCCTCTGTTCCTTGCCCATATTGCCTAAAATAGCGCCTCTTTCGGTGATAATCAGCGGATCACGGATATAGACGGAATCCAGCCCGGTATCAGGATTGGCAGGGAGAAATTGGATGTGGGGAACATGGGTCTTAAGCAGGGAATGGAAATGGTCATATTCCTGGCAGGCTTCTTTGTAATCAGGGAGTTCCGGATAATTCAATGCTTGCCACTGCCTGTTAACGGTTGGTTGATCAACAAATGCAGCACGGGGGTGTTTGAGCAATAGTGATTTGATATCTCCAACTTCGGATGTACATCCATAAGGCATGGTTTTTCTCCGGTGGTTAAATATAGCAGGAAAAGGAGATTTATTCAATGGATTTGTGTTGTAAATTCAGAAGGATTTTTCCTGAAATTGGTTATTGACATTCCGGGCTCGGATTCGTAGAATATAAATCAAGAGGATTTTGACAAAAAATTCATTGGACATTTAAACATCATGTCAGATCATTTTTATTATTCAATTAAACGTCATTATTGCTGATTAAAGGAGGATCAATAATGTCCTATATGTTTTCGGATATTTCAAAACGTATTGTTCGATCAGAGATCAGAGAGATATTGAAATGGAGTCGAAAACCAGGTGTGATTTCTTTTGGGGGGGGATTGCCCGATCCGGAGTTGTTTCCTTTGAAGGAAATCACCGATATAACTGCAAA
>DAOVIP010000316.1 GCA_030671465.1 Candidatus Aminicenantota bacterium
CCCATTCCCAAAACCGTATCCGGAATCGAAGAAGCGATGAAAATATAACCTGTTCTGGAGTAGGTGAACAGGCCATTTGTAGATTGACTTTTGGGATGTTGTTAAGTATTATATTATTTATTTTAAACAATAAACCGGTGAGGTGGATATGAAAAAGAAAATCAGTCTGCGTGTCATCAGGCGCATATCGTTTTACTATGAGGCCCTACTCAAACTGGATCTCCCTAAAGATGAATATATTTCATCAAAAAATCTGGAGGAAATCACCGGGGTATCCTGCAATCAGGTCCGGCAGGATTTTTTCTACCTGGGTATCTCGATCGGCAAGCAGAAGAAGGGCTATCAGATCAAAAAGCTTTTCAGCGAATTGAAACGAATCCTGTCGGTGGACAAAGGGGCCAAGGTGATTGTGATCGGGGCCGGGCGCCTGGGACGGGCCCTTTCGGAATACAAGTTGTTTAAAGTGCGGAACATTCATGTGGCTGCCCTGTTTGATATCAAACCGGAACTGGTGGGCAAGGTGCTGGAAGTCAAGGGCGAAAAAATTCCCATCTATCATCTGGACCGACTGGAGGCTTTCCTGAAAGGCCATAAGGATATTCGGATTGCCATGCTGGCGGTTCCGGAAAATGCCGCCCAGGAGGTCTTGGATATGCTGATCAAACTGGGTATAAAGGGAATTGTCAATTTTGCACCCAGGATTCTGAAACTGCCCAAAAGCGCCCGGAACATTCAGCTGGTCAATGATTGCATCGGGGATTCTCTGTATAAAATTGTCTATCAGATCTATCATAAAAGTTAACACAGGATAGTTATAAATCAATCCGGGGGAAACCATGTTTTCGATTTACATTTCATTTTTTGTTGTTTTGATTCTGTTCAGTGCCTTTTTTTCATCAGCTGAAACTTCGCTGCTGTCGCTGGATAAAATCAAACTGGCCCACAAAGTGAAAAAGAAGAATAAAAAAGCTGTTCTGCTCATCAAAATTCTAAAATCCCCGGATGAATTTTTCTCCACCATCCTGATCGGGAATAACCTGGCCAATATTGCGGCCGCTTCCCTGGTCACTATTCTCTTTTCCAGATTTCTCCGGGTCAATGAAAATCTTATCCTGTTACTTTCCACTGTCTGTACCACCGTGATCATCCTGTTTTTCGCCGAGATCATTCCCAAAACCTATGCCTTTCGGTTCAGTGAAAAGCTGTCTTATCTCTATGCCTATCCCATAAAGTTTTTCAAATTTCTTTTTTTTCCGCTGGTTAAAATCATCTCCTTTTTTTCCAATTTCTTTTTTAGGAAAAAAATGTTAAAACTGGACCAGAAGGAATTCTCTCCCGAGGAGATCAAGCACTTCCTGGAATCGGAAATCCAGTTTTTCAAATACAGCCCGGAAACCCTGAGAATTGTCCACGAAATCATTGATATTGCCCAGAAGGATATCAAAAATGTCATGACCCCTCGGCCCAAAATCATTGCCCTGGAAGCGGATTCGGATCTTAACCAGCTCAAAGAGATCATCCTGAAAAAAAGAATTACCAAGATCCCCCTGTATAAAGATAATTTGAATAACATTACCGGGGTGATCTATACCGATAAGTTGTTATTCGAATTAATAAACTGTGATTTTCAGGATCTGAAACTGGTCCGGATTTCGGAAAAACCTGTCTTCATATCGGAATATTCTTCCCTGAATTATGTCCTGAAGGAATTTAAAAGAAACCGCACCAATTTTGCGGTCATTCTGGATGAGTACGGAAGTACCATCGGTATCATTACCCTGAATGATATTTTCAGGGAAATCTTCGGGGAAATTGAGATCAAGCGGACCCCTATCAAGCGGATTGATTCCAACACCTTTATAATTGAAGGCTATCTGGCGGTTGAAGACTTGAATGCCCAGCTGTATCTCGATCTGCCGGAAAAAAAGGATTATACTACTTTATCCGGTCTGTTTGTCTTCCATTTTGGACGGTTTCCCCGGGCTGATGCCACCATTACCATCAAAAATATCCAAATGAAGGTAAAGAAAATGGGAGAGCGGAAAATAGAGAAAATCTGGTTGAAAAAAAATGAGGAATCATAACCACAGCAGATCAAAATGAAAAACATCACTGTCAATAAAAAGGCCCTTCATGAGTATGAGATTATTGAAAAGTTTGAAGCCGGTATGGTCCTGAGGGGGAGCGAAGTCAAATCGATCCGGGAGGGAAAGGTGAACCTGAAAGACGCCTATGTACTGATCCGGGAGCGGGAGGCCTTTTTAATTAACAGTCATATCGCCGCTTATTCCAATGCCAGTTACAACAATCATGAGCCGGAAAGGGAGCGCAAGCTGCTCATGAACCGCAAAGAGATCGGGAAAGTTCACAAGAAAGTCAAGGAGCGTGGATTTAGTTTGATTGCCCTGCGCATGTATTTCAATAATAAGGGATTTGTTAAAGTTGAGATCGCCCTGGCCAAGGGAAAGCGACTATGGGAAAAAAAGCAGAAGATAAAAGAGAGAGATATTAAAAGAGAAGTTGACAGGGAATTAAAGCACTATAAATCTTAATATTCCACAAACACCACCACCGATTCTCTGAATCAAAAAAAGGTGAAGAAAGGTGAAGAATAATTCCCTAATAACCGATCGAATAATTTAAAAATTTTAAAAATATACTTTTATTTACTTGGATAAAATTTCTGAATTTATTAAAATATAATTTAAACAAAAAAGGAGGAGGATGGAATGAAAAGATTATTTTTACTTTTAGGCATTGTTCTGTTTGTTGGTTTTATTTTTACTGTAAGCTGCGGAGAAGGTGAGGAGAAGAACACGGAGTATTACAGGGATGGACAGAAAATCACAAAAGCTGAATTCAAAAAAGGGGGAAAAAACGGCACTATAGTAATCCTTCACCAAGAGGGCCCCAAAAAATCGGAAACAGTATACAAGGATGGCAAAAAAAACGGCATGGAAACCACATGGGACTGGAAGGGAAGGAAATACAGTGAGATACAGTATAAAGATGACCAACTGCATGGTTTAAGGCTTTCCTATTTTGAAAATGGCAACAAGAGGCTGGAGGCCAATTATAAAGAGGGTAGAAAAC
>DAOVIP010000282.1 GCA_030671465.1 Candidatus Aminicenantota bacterium
TACCCATGCTGATGATTATCCTCATCGCCAGGAAAATCCGCCTGGTTAGTCTGCTGGAATTAATGGGATTTCTTCCGGGAGGTATGACCTCCACACCCGGCTTTGCCGCCACAACTTCTATGACCGATTCAGAAACCCCGGTAACCATCTATGTGGCGGTTTACCCGCTGGCCATGATTACCATGATCATCTGGACCAAAATCCTGGCCCTGGTTTAAGTATTGATTCCAAGATTTCCTGATCCTAAAGATCTTCAGAGAGATTTAATTTCGGTTAGATGGAAGATTTTAAAAGTGCCAATAATTCCTTATAGCGGATCGGTTTGGTAATATATCCGTCACAACCGCCCCTGAGTATGCGTTCCTTATCTCCTCTCATAGCCATAGCGGTCATGGCGATGATTTTTATATGAGATGTATGTTTATTCTGTTTTAGAATTCTGGTCGCTTCCAAACCATTCATTCCAGACAGTTGAATATCCATTAATATGATTTTGGGATTTGCCTGGTGTGCAATATCAATTCCGGTTGGGGCATCCGATGCACTCAATACGTCATAACCAGACATATCAAGAATATCCATAACCAGTTTTAAATTGTCGGCATTATCCTCGATGACCAAAATTTTCATTTTTATTCTTTTATCGCTGCCCCTTTCCCTGCTGCCGGTCGGATCCATTACTTCTGTCAGTCTGATAGGGAATTACAATGATAAAACGGCTTCCCTTATTGAGTTCGCTCACAACTTCAATGGAACCGCCATGCAATTCGGCTAGGCGTTTTACCATAGATAGTCCGAGTCCAGTTCCCTGTTGTTTCTGGTTATATACCGTTTTTATCTGCTGAAATGGATCAAATATTCTGGGTAGATTTTCTTCAGAAATCCCGATACCCGAATCCTCAACAGAAAATTTAAAACAAGGTGCCGGTAATTTTTCCTGCCAGGCTTTCAATTTAATCCGGCCACCATCCGGTGTGAATTTTACGGCATTGGAAAGCAGATTATAAGCAATCTGTTTCACTTTGATTGGATCCAGGAATATGTCTTCAATATTTTCTTCGATTTCCATTTTCATACCGATTTTATGCTGAGATGCTTCTTTCCTTATGGATTTCAGACTGTGTTCGAAAAGCATCTGAATATTGGTTCTTTCCAGGTTCAGTGTCATTTTTCCGGCTTCAATTTTAGCAATATCGAGAATATCGGTAATTAAGGACAGAAGATATTTCCCATTGTTGAAAATATCACTGGCATATTCTATTTGATTTTCGTTCAGTTTGCCGATCAATCCGTCTTTCATTAATTCAGAAAAGCCGATGATTGCATTCAAGGGGGTACGAAGTTCATGAGACATGCTTGCCAGAAAATCAGATTTGGCTTTACTGATGTTCTTTAATTGCAAGGTTTGTTCTTTCAATTTATTCTCATTGGTTTTGCGCTGGGTAATATCTTCCATCGAGACCAGGAATACCCTCTGACCTTCAGTTGAAATATGGAAGGTATTTATTAAAAAGATCCGGTAACCAATGCGAGGAAAGTTATATTCCAGTTCGAAATCGTTCAGATTCACCTGCTGCTGCTGCATATCCTCCAAAATATTTTTTAGGACAGGGATATTCCATTGTTTTTCGACCAAATCAAAGAAAACGGTTTTTTCTGTTTCATGAGGCTTAATTTGGAATGTTTTCATAAATGAACGATTAACCCGCAGGAGATTAAATTCTCCATCGATAACCAGCAGCGGGTATTGTACAGTATTGAATATGTCTTCGGAAAATTTACGGGCCTCTTCGATTTCTGAGGTATAGATAGTGATTCTTTTTATGATATTCTTTGAAAACCGGTTGATCATGAAGATAATCAATACCAGTATAAATGCCAGGATAATAATGATGGTGGCCCATGACGGATCTGGAATTTCGACCAGTGTTTCATAGAGTGTTTTAATTAATAAAAGCAGCAAACCATAGATCACGAAGGTGACAATGGCTTTCAATTTTCTGATTTCATCGGCCAGATCTTTGGGAAACTTGTTTGTTCTGTTTTGCGTCATTGTTGCCAGATCTTTTGGCTTTTCTTTACTTGTCTTTCAACTTTTCATAGGTTTCTTCAAATTCTGCGGACCTGGTTTGGAATGCTCGTAAAATGTCCGGATCAAAATGAGAGGGATTTGAACGAGCATCTCCTTCGGTAATAATTTTATAGGCTGTTTCATGATCAAAGGCATCCTTGTACTGTCGGGGAATTCGCAGGGTGTCATAATGATCGGCGATGCTGGTTATCCTGCCTTCCAAAGGGATTTTATCCCCTTTTAACTGGTAGGGGTAGCCACTGCCATCCCATTTTTCATGATGACTGATGGCAATATTTCGAGCGAATTTCAAATGGGGATTTTCACCCAGGATTTTTGCACCGTTTATAGTATGCTGCCTGATCGTTCGCCACTCTTCGTAAGTTAACGCTCCCTTTTTTTTTAAAATCTGCTCAGGGACGTATATCATTCCCACATCATGTATTCGGGATTGTACTCGAATCAATTTTATGAAATCCTCTGAGAAACCCAGTTCCCTTGATATTATTGCACAGAATTCTCCGACTCTAACCACATGCTGTCCGTTATTGATATCGTTTGCTTCGGATGCGCGAACCAGAGCTTGGATGGTATATTCAAATGCCTCTTCGGTTTCGGATAGCTGTGTTGATAGTAGTTTCATAAAAAGTCCTTGCATGACGATGTTGTACAACGCAGAAGCCTCATACTCGGATACCCCTCGCTCATAATTAAATGCGAATATACAGAACTCATTGCTAATGTAACTAATATAATTTGAATAATTGTTGGGAAACCGGTTGTTTAATTCTTTGATCAATGCCTGAATGGGCGCCTGGTTGATATTTTCTTCATTGAAAAAAACGACCTCTGTTTTTTTGATTTTTGGAAAAATTAGCATTTTTTCAATCCGGGTTTCCAGGATGGTTCTGTAAAGTTCATCGAAGGTGGATTCATAATGATACCATAGCCATTTATTGGATTTGTTTTTGATCCCCACCACCAGAACCTTTGGTTTATTGATTTTGTCCGGTCTTTGCTTGATGACCTGTTTGACCATTTCATTAAATGTAGTCATAAAGTTAAAATTCTTGGTGTTGAATGTTTTCATCCATTCATTTCCGAACGTAATTATATTGGCACTAAGGGAAAAACTCTGATCTAATCGATCATGTAAATTTTTCAATTTCAATAGCATCTTTACCCGGGCCAGAACTTCTGTTTGGCTGATTGGCTTGCTGATAAAATCTTCGGCTCCTGCTTCGATTGCTTTAACCCTGTCTTCCCTGGAATCCAAACTGGTTATCATGATAATCGGAATTTTTCCATATATGTTATCTTTTTTAA
>DAOVIP010000399.1 GCA_030671465.1 Candidatus Aminicenantota bacterium
GAGAAAAATGATCGTTGAGGCAAACAAAAACCTAAAATTTTATTACAAAAATGTTCAAAAAAACTATTGACATTTAAGACAGTCGCTACAACAATCTTTCTCATAAGCTAAATTTGTTTTTGTTTTTAAATTTTGGACATTTGAATTTTGTGCTTGTTTCGGATTTAGAATTTGGGATTTCGGATTTGTTTCTTCTGGTTTCTATCTGAAAATCATTTTTCCCAGAAACGGGGTTTTCACCGATATGGCTTTTTCCGGGCAGATTTCCTGGCAGCAGTAGCAGCGTATACACCGGCTGTAATCGTAACGCGGTTTTTCCTTTTTCCCCCCTGTTTTCCAGTTGACTGCTTTTTCCGGTATCGGACACTGGAGTACACAGGAGCCGCAATTGGTGCAGAGCCGGTAATCGATCATTGGTCTGGATATGATGATGTTCTTGATAAAATGGGGGAGGTTCTGGGCCAGGGTCAGTTTCTGGATCGGGCGCCTCTTGATTTTAAAATCGGTCCGGATGAACTTTTTCAAGTCATCACCGCTGACCTCGATCTCAGTCGGGTTGCAGGTCCCCAGCCCTGATTCCTGGCCAATTTTCAGATAAGGGACATAGAGGGGATTGAAATCGATCAGCTGACAGAATACCGAATCCAGGGCCACCGGGTCGGTGGAGAACAGCAAAACATTCATGTTCTTGGGGTCTCCGCTGCGCGGTCCGTTTCCTTCCATGGCCACAATCCCGTCCATGATGTGCAATCGGGGTCTGAGATAGGCGGTAATGTCCACCAGCAGGGAGCAGAACAGGTTGATATCCTTCATCTTCAGATGGAATTCCTCTTTCAGGAAGCCGGGTACACATCCGAAGCTATTTTTGACTGCCCCGGTGATTCCGGTCAACGCATGGGTTTTCATCTTACTGATACTGATGATACCATGGGCATCAAGGGCTGCCCTGGCCAGGGTCAGATGTCTGGCCACCAGTGCCCGGGCATAGGTTACTTTACGGCCGGTTTTAAAGTCGGTCAGGGGAATATTCAACTCATCAGCCATTGCTTTCAGGCCTGATTTCCGGGCGACCTTTTCTGGATTGCCAATACCCGGAGAGTCTCCATAGACCAGACGGATACCCTGATTTTTAAAAACCTCTCCCACTGCTTTGAATACGGTCGGGTGGGTGGTGACTGACTTTTCCGGGGATTCCCCGGCCAGGAGGTTAGGTTTCAGAAGCAGGGTCTCATTTTTGCGGGCAAATTGTCCTACCCCTCCCATGAGATCAATTCCCTTTTGAACGGCCCGGGATACGGTTTCCTGCGTGTATTCGGGGCACTCGACCAGCACTACCCGTGATTTCATATTTTTTTTGGAATCTGGGGAATTCTTCATTATCATCTGGGATGGGAAAAATTAAAATGTTGGACGTTTGAGCGGCTGATTACAGATCCTCTTGCACGACATTTGAGGTCTGGCTTTCATTTCCCTTGTGGTCCACAGCGGAAACCGTATAAATATATGTGTTACCCTGCTTCAGCCCGGTGTCTTTATAAAAGTTTTGAGTCAGCCGGTCGGCTATCAATTTAAATTCTGCCTCCGGATCAGATCTTCGGAAGACCTTGTAAAAGGCAAGGTCCTTATCCTCGACCTGGTTCCAGGTCAGAAAGATGTGGTCTTCGGTTTTAAAGCTGATTAAATTGGCAGGGGGATCCGGCGGGAAGATATCCTTTACCTTGACCGAGACGGTATTGGAAACATCGCTCTCAATTTCCTTGGACATGACAGCAGACACCCGGTAAAAATATTCCCCGTCCTTTCCTGTATCCATGTCTTCATAAAATTCCTGGAGCACACTTTCCTTATTAGCTAACAAAAACGGGCCTTTTTTGATTCTTTTATAGATTCGGTACCCGGTAATATATTGAATGGGCTTATTGGACAGGTTAAGGGCAGGACGGGTCCACTTCAGTTTAACAACTTTGTTTTCCTTTTTGATAGTCAAATCGGCAATGGGCTTGGCGGGCATGATGGTCTGAATCGTGGCGATGATGCTGAGGGGGGATTTTTTCCTTTCATATGTATATTTAATGGCAAAGCCATGCAGTTTTCGGTCCAGGTTTTTGGTTTTGAATGGGATGGATACGCTAAACATGTTGTTTTCGGTCTTTATTTTTTTATGATCCAGCTTCATGAGCAGGGTTGATTTTTTTTTGAATTTTTTTGGGGGTAACTGCTTGCTGGCATAATATATCCGGATTTTACTGACTTCTTTTCTTTCCATCCGGGTTTTTTTATCCGACAGCAGGGTGGGATAATTCCACATGAGCTTGATATTGTTACCGATTTGGTGGATCTGTAAATTCTTGATTTTAACCGGCAGCTTTCTGGGCTCCAGCTTCAAGGGTCCTTTTTTCCCGCAACTAATGAAACTGAATATTAAAAA
>DAOVIP010000148.1 GCA_030671465.1 Candidatus Aminicenantota bacterium
AGGGCAATGGCCCCAAACCAGGACAGAATACTAACAATATATCCCTGAATAAAATGTCCCCAGAGGACACCCACAATACTGAATGGAATCAATATGAGTACCACTAGGGCCTGGCTGAAACTTCGGAAAGTGATGACGATTATCATAAACATCAGGATAAAAATAGGAGGAGCAATACGCCCGATGGCTCTCATGGTTTTTAAATTTTCACGGCTCTGACCCTCGAACATGAACTGTATGTCGGGATAACGGGCTGCAATACCCGGTAAAATATCTTTTTTGATATCGGCAATGGTATCCGGGACTGATTCTTTGGGATTGGTGATGTCCGCCTCCACATTGACCACTCGTTGGGCATCGATGTGGTTAACCGTCATCACCCCGCGATGGATGGAAAAATCGGCAATTTCGCCCAGAGGGTATTCTTTGTTACCGGGTAAACGGATTCGCATATTTTCCAGTTTTTGCATGGTGGAACGGTCTTGCTGGGTATAACGCACCCAGATCTTGACTTCATCGATTCCCCGCAGTATTCTCTGGGCCTCTCCGCCAAAAAAACCGGAGCGAACCTGACTGAGAACATCGGCAGTGGTTAAACCCAGGGCATGGGCACTCTCTTTTAATCTAATATTGACTTCCCTCAATCCCGGGGGATCGCCATCCACCACATTCTTTAATTTTTCAATTTTTCTCAATTCCGCTTTTAGGGTTTCTTTGGCTTCCCGCAACTGACTTAAATTATTGCTGGCCAGGGCAATGGAAATAGGCTTCCCCCAGAATCCGCGACCTCCGAATTCGAGTTTTTCCGCACCCGGGACCTTGCCCACCTGAGTACGGATACGGTTGGTGGCCTTCATGTGATTCCAATCCCTTAGTTTACTGCTGATCAGGGTGATCGAGAGGTTGCCCTGGTGGGTTCCCGGTCCGATACGGCGAGCGATTGAGAGTATCAAATCCTGACGGTACTGATGTTCTTTTTTGTAGATATCATTGACCTGCCAGACCTTTTGTTCTATCCCGGATAGCAATGTGTCGGTGATGGAATCCGGAGTGCCAGCGGGCATTTCCAGGACCACATCCACATTTCTACGTTCAATGATGGGGAAAAAAGTGGTCTTGATCAAGCTTCCCTGGAGGGCACCCAGGGTAATGATGAAGAGTGCCAGAGGTACTGCAATTCCGATCAATGGATAATGAATCACAAATTTAAGTGCAGGGCCATATACTTTTGTACGAATGGTTTTCAGGGCTTTGTCCGATACCCTTTCAATAATATTTTTACGCCGGGTATGATTGCACAGGGCTCGGGAATGGGCAATGTGGGCCGGAAGGATAAAGGTGGCTTCTACCAGTGAGATTAAAAGGGTGGCCACCACCACAAAAGCCAGATCACGGGTTCGGTCTCCCAGGCCTCCTTCAAGGAAGAAAAATGTGGTGAAAATCACCACCGTGGTTAAAATGGAAGCCACTACCGAAGGCAGTACTTCAATGGTTCCCTTGACTGCTGCCTGGATCGGTTTTTCACCCCGTTCGTGATGCTGGTAGATATTTTCCCCGATGACGATTCCATCATCGACCAGAATACCCAGAACCAGAATCATGCCCAGTAAGGACATGACATTGATTGTCAGATTGAAAAAAGGACCGAACATCAACATGCCGGCAAAGGAAACCGGAATGGCCAGGGCCACCCAAAAAGACATACGGGTATTCAGAGAAAGGGAAAGGAACAGTAAAACCAGAAACATGCCCAGGAGACCATTGCTGGAGAGAATATCAATCCGTTCCTGGATGATTTCCGATCCATCCCGAACCACATAGGCCTGAACATCCGAGTGGGTCTGGTTGTAATTTTTGATATAGGCCTTTACCTGTTTGGTGATATGGAAGAGATCTTCACGGTTGGTGTTCTGTATGGTGACCCGGACTGCCGGATTTCCGTTGTGGTAAACCCGGTTGGGATTTTCCGACCAGCGGTCCTTCAAGTCCGCAACATCTTTGAGACGGATGATTACACCATCGTTGGTGGCCTTTAGCATGTGGTTGGCCAACTCCCGGGCATAGTACCCCTTGACATTGGCCCGGATCAACAACTCTTCCTGCTGTCCCTTAATTTTTCCCCCGGTCATACGGATATTGGCTTTCTGAATGGCAGAGATGACTTCCTGGAAGGTCAGCCCGTAGGCTCTCAGGTCCTTTTCTCTCAATGCAATTTCGATTTCTTCGTCGGGGAAGCCGCTGAGGGAAATTTTGGAAATTCCCTCTTTTGACAACATATCTCTCTCAACACGGCGGGACTCTTGTTTTAATCGATTCAGGCTCACTTTCCCAGACAAAACAAAATCAATGGCAAAGTTTCGTGCTTCGCGGCGGTAAATAGTTAGCCGCTCCATTCCGACCGGAAAGGAGCTGACCTGATTGACCGCATTCTTGACATCCTGCAGAACCACATTGATATCATACCCGGTTAAAACCGTTATCGTTATCAGACAGGAATTTTCGCTGGAGACCGATGTGACCCGTTCCAGGCCGGTCACTCCTTTCAGGTTGTCCTCGATCTTCAACACAATGGCCTCTTCAATTTCCTCGGGGGCGGCACCGGGATAAGAAGCCTGAATCATAATGGTCTTGCTGGGTATAATGGGAAAAAAGGTGGTTTTCATACTCTTGAATCCCACCCAGCCGAATAGGAACATGGCTACCAGGAGCACATTTCCCAAGATTGGGTATTTAATGAATAGTTGAATGGCTTTTTTCATAATGGAATTGTTCTATTTTTCTGATACCTGAGCACCTTCCCGGGCTTCGATCCAGGTTTCACCCAGTATTCGAGTACCATCTGACAGGCCCCTTACAATCACCCGATCACCCATTTTCCCGACAATTTCCACTTTTTTGAGTACCAGCCGGTTATCTTTAACTACATAAATCTGGTCATTGTCTACCAGTAAATCCTTGGCCAGGGTGTAGGCCATGGCAATGGGGGTTCCCCGGGCATGTCCGGTCATATACATACCCTCCTTTAGCAGTGGATCTGAAAGATGGATGTAAACCTTTACGGTCATGGAATTGCGGTCAATTACCCGGTTGATCCGCTGTATTCGACCTTTGAAGTCTCCGTTTACATCCTGGGTTTTCAAGTTGACTGTCTGGCCAACTCGAATCCGGCTTAGATCAAAAAGGCCGACCGGTGCTTCCAGTTCGTATAACTCGGTATTGGTGAATTCACCCAGTTTCTGACCGATCCTTACCAGGGTACCGGGATTGATGTTGGACTGAGTCACCAGGCCGGAAAAAGGGGCATTTATGGTATATTTGGCCAGAGTGGCCTCCATGCTTTTGATGATGTAGAAGGAATTGAAAATATTACGTGAAGCGATATAGTATCGTTCCTTTTCATTGGAGGGTTCCGGAAGCAGAGCTAAAGGTTTATCCAATTGGAATTGCTGTAAGTATTTTTCCCAGCCTTTGGCACTGGCGGGAAAATCAATGCTTAGATCAGGTAAAAGAAGGGTAAGTTGATTCAGCAAGCTGCTTTTCTGGGCCAGTACATTGTTGAGGTAAACCCGATCGTCAATCATGATCAGCGTCTCTCCCTTACGAAAGGCAGTACCTTCTCTGAACTGTTTGCCTGTTCTTAGCAGGACTCCCGAAACTTCTGCATATATCTCCAGCTTGTCATACGCATAGAGGTGGCCGCTGATTTCAATAGGGGCATGGATGTTTTTGTTGACAACTGTGTTTAACTTGGGTAAGGTGGTCTGACTGGCGGAGGTTTTTCGGCGCATGGGCTCCTTCTGATTGCTGAGTATATTTCCGATGATAAAACTAATGACAACAATAGCCAGGGCTATTAATCCGATCCATTTCTTATTCAACTTGGGTCCTCCTGTTTTAGATATATAAACTGATTAAACAAATCAATAAAGGAAATCTTGCAGTTTTATTAACGAAACAATTCTCATTCTATCATATGTTTCTGCCTTGAACAAGAAGTTGAAAAGAGGACCAAATCGGTATATGGACACTGGAGTCATAAACCCAGTATCTCTATTATCCGTTTCAATATGGTTTTTAAATCCTGGTTGCCATCTATAATATGAATATTTTTCCCGGTAAGTGTCAGATAGTTTTTTCTGACCTTTTCCAAAAATATTTTCTGCTCAAAAAGTTTTACCCGGGAATTACGGCTCTCTTTTATACGGTTCATGCCAATATTTACATCTACATCAATAATAAAGGTAATATCTGGCTCCGGGGCGAATTCCCGGTTCATCTGAATAATCTCGTCCATGTTCATTCCCCGGGCTCCCTGATAACAGGCGGTTGAATAGTAATAACGGTCCAGAATCACGGTCTTATTCTGGCTGAGGGCCGGCTTAATATTATGGGATACATTGAATTTTCTATCTTCAATGAAATAATTTAGTTCTTCTTCCAGGGGAATACTGGTTTTAAACCTGGATATTTCCCTTATTTTTTTTCCCCAATTGGAATCAGAGGGTTCCCGCAGCCAGGCGACCGGAAGATTTTTTTCTTTCATATAATTAAAAAGCATTTTGGATACAGTGGTTTTGCCGGAACCGTCAATTCCTTCAAAGACAATCAGTTTGTGTGGGATTATTTCAGACATCTTTTTAATTCATTCAGGATCAAAAATATATCATATTTATCGATATTAATAAATACGGTCAATTTCAAATGAATTCTGCCAGTTTCATTTCCACCTTTTTTTCAACGGTTTTCAATGCACCTGCCAGTTGATAATCTGGTGATGATTCAATTGACAGGCGCTCCTGCTTGAGAAAATCGTAAGCGGTCTTTAGGGCCCGGACATAATCCCCCTTTTTGATGACATCCAGAAAGCCGGGTGATTGATTTAATGATTGATTGCTCAGCAGTTTGTTCAGATAATCAAGCCGGGTTTCAACCTGCTTAACCAGTGGAAAATGAAATACACTTCTGCCGGCTCTTAATATGGTTTTGGTTTTAATCTGTCCTTTGAACCGCTCATCACTGTTCAACAGGTCAAAGAGGAGTGTACTGGAATACGGAATGAGGAATGGAGAGTGGGCCAGTATTGAAAATGAAGGAAATTTCTTTTTCAGGTGAATGATGAGAAGAAACTCCCGGATGAACTCCTCCCAGCTGGAATCATGGTCACTGCTGATCCAGTAATGGTAGTTGAGGATACCCTTATTTTCAAAGACATCCAGGAGGGTTTCGATCTGATTTTGATCCGGGATCCATTTTCCCAGTTTTTTTCCCCTTTTTTTCAAAAAAGTATCGGTGCCCAACCAGAGGAGGGGCCGGTTTTTTACAAACAGGGATGGATCCGAGAGCATTTCCACGATTTCAGGGAATAGCTGTTGTTTTCGGTTGAAAAAAGAAGCGATTGAAGTCTGGACTCCCCATAATCTGAAATGATTTTTTTTAATGGCATGAAAGACCCTAGACGCAAAGTGAGGATCCTGCAGGATATCATCGTCATTGATATTAATGGTTTTGGCTGGTTCTGGGGCAATTTTATGGGATTTCAGTTTTTCCGAAAATGTTTCCAGCAGACCGG
>DAOVIP010000417.1 GCA_030671465.1 Candidatus Aminicenantota bacterium
CCGTGATCAAGGTATGGGCCCACACACTATGATGACCGTATTCATCCCTTTCCGGATGAAAAATCGAGTCTTGAATGGTCATGGTGAGCTTGAAAAGTGCCGGGAATATTTTTTCCAGGACCGATAATTTGAAATACTCATTCAATCCCAGGGAGGGCTGATCCGACTCCAGTAACAAGCGATACAACTCTTCCTGAATCCTCTCTTTGCTTAATTCATGAAGGTTGACATTCTTGGCATTGGAATAGATATTGGGATCAACTGAAAAATGGTGAACCGAACTGAACCGGGCACACCTGAGAATCCGGAGCGGATCATCAAAAAAGGTATCGGATCCGGTCATTGTTATTTTTTTTTCCCTGATGGACCTAACCCCATTGAACGGATCGACCAGCTTGTGGTCAATCAAACGCAGGGCCAGAGAATTGCAAGTAAAATCCCTCCGCTTCAGATCCTCTTCGAGTTTTATAT
Organism: Candidatus Aminicenantota bacterium; assembly: GCA_030671465.1. Lineage (GTDB taxonomy): Bacteria > Acidobacteriota > Aminicenantia > UBA2199 > UBA2199 > CAZOWT01. The sequence continues at coordinate 472 of DAOVIP010000417.1, forward strand.
GGGGTCCGTACTCGATGATGAAATTTTTGTGGGAATGCGACTCTTTTTCCTTTTTTACATCTCTCCTGGGTATGGATATATCAAAACTATTCCCCTCTCTGGTAAATTTCACCACGGCAAAACTTTTCCCTACTGTATTGGTCTTTCCGTATCTGGATAATTTTTTTTCAATTTCATCATAGCTGTGATCAATGACCACCAGGTCTATATCCTGATTCAAATTGATTTCTTTATAAAGCAGGTAATCCCGGATGGTTCCCCCCACCAGATACACCTTGTCTTTAAATATTTTTATAAATAAATCTTTTTGAGGGAAATCAATTTTTTTTGGAATCATGGGTAAGAAATTCATGCAGATATTTTAAAAAAACCTTCAGTTCTTCAAAATGATCCTCATTAATACGCTCAATAAAAAAGGCCAAGAAATTATTCTTGATTCGATGTTCTTTCCTGACCAGCTTCAATTCGGCAACCCGAAATTGGTTGATGGGAGTAACCACCAGCACCTGTTTAAAAACCACATTCAGCGGTAGTTTTTTTAAGGGGAATCGGGACTCTGCCAAAATTCCGGTCAGCGATATGTCAATGACCGATGCCTTCAGCCGGGAAAAAGGTTCTTCGGATAGATTCAGAAAAACATCTATTGAATCCGGAATCAGAATCCGGGGGATTGCCCTCAGATTATTTTTTTCCAGATCATGTTCCGACCGGAAGGTTTTGAATTTTTCCTTTATTTCCTTTTTTTTCCTTTTTTCATGAATCCGGAAAAAGACCATCAACAAAATCAGCAATCCGAGAAATAAAACCGAAAAAACCAGTACACTGTCCAATCTTTCCATGTTCGATCAACCCATACTGGAAATAATAAAGATTTTTTTCTGAAGTGTCAAACCAAAACCGGAATTTTTTCCGATCATAAAATCCATCCGGACCGAAAAATACCACCCGGAGATCGTTCATTTATTGAATTTTTCAGGTTAAAGTTGTATATTTAAATATGAATATTTCTTTTTATTCACACGGTGCCTGCCGGGAAGTCACCGGATCAAAACATTTTATTCGGACCGAATCGGATATCATTCAGATCGACAGTGGCATGTTCCAGGGAAGACGCAAACAGTCTTACCTGAAGAACAAGGAATTGAAATTTTCTCCTTCCCTGGTTAAATCGGTTCTGCTCACTCATGGCCATTTTGACCATTCGGGTGCCCTGCCCATATTGATCAACAACGGTTTTTCCGGCTCTATTTTTTCAACCCCGGCCTCCCGGGATATCGCTGACATCATTCTGCTGGACAGCGCCTACATTCAGAAAAAGGACTACGAATACATCCAGGATAAAATATCTAAACAACCGGAGAGGAAACTGAAATTGTACGAACCGCTTTATTCAATTCAGGATGTGGTGAACACCATGCATCATTTTGTCACCCTGGATTACCACAAGCCATTTTCCCCCGCCCCCGGAATTGAAGCCACATTTTATGATGCCGGGCATATTCTTGGCAGTTCTATGATTTATTTGAATATTCATGATAAATTAAAGGTTGGTTTTTCCGGAGACCTGGGAAGGCAGGACCTGCCCATTATCAAGGATCCCGAAATAATGCCCCCAATGGATTATCTGATACTGGAAGGCACCTACGGAGATCGATTACACCAGTCCATCGGCATGGGTCAGGAGGAGCTAAGAGAAATTATCAACCAGACTTTCCGGAAGAAAGGTAAAATAATCATTCCGGCTTTTACCATAGAAAGAACCCAG
>DAOVIP010000367.1 GCA_030671465.1 Candidatus Aminicenantota bacterium
AGAATAAACGTGACCCTGGAGAAGCGTGAATTGTTTAACTAGGGTTGGGGACGGTCTTTTGGAATTTTGATACTATCTTTTTTTTATTTTGGCCTTTGAAAATACATAAGAAATCAATCTCGAAAAGATAAAGATTATTACAGACAAAAATATGATGGTTGCGCCGGATGGAATATTGAGCAGATAAGACAAGAACAAGCCGACAATCGATGACAGTAATCCGAAGCCCACGGATAGTAAAATAATGAATTTATACTTTTTACTGAAGAGATTGGCGGTAGCCTGGGGAATGGTTAACAGGGCAATGACCAGAATGATACCCACCACCCGGATACTGACCACAATGGTCAACGCCACCAGACTGATCAGTATATAATTAACCAGGGTGGTTGGAATACCCAGAGTCCGGGCATATTCAGGGTCAAAAGAGGTGTAGAGTATGGCTCTGAAAAGAAGGATAAAAACAGTGATAATGACTATACACAAGATGGCCATGAGATAGAGATCCGTCATTGAAACGGTTAAAATATTTCCGAAAAGATATGTCATCAGATTGGCCGCATATCCGGGGGTGATAAATATAAATATGATTCCGGTTGCCATCCCAAATGACCACATCATGCCGATTAATGAATCCCTTCTCACGTCCAGTCTGTGGGATAATGCTTCTATGCCCAGGGCAGCAAAAAGTGAAAAAAATCCGGCTCCGATCAAGGGGTTAATACCCAGGAAATAAGCCAGCCCAATGCCTCCGAAGCTAGCGTGGCTGATACCACCGCTAATAAACACGATCCGGCGGGTCACGATATAGGTTCCGATATATCCGCAGCTGATACTGGCCAAAACCGCAGCCAGCAGGGCATTGTTGAAGAAATCATATTCAAACAGGCTAATCATGATCCTGTCTATGGTGTTTAAGAACCCGGTGGGGGATGTCACCGTGGGTAATGAGATCGATGGGGCAATTGTATTTGTCTAATAACTCCTGGGTGATCTCTCCGGAGTCATGATAGTACAGGGTATTACTCAGACAGGCAATGGATTTAACCTGGCTGGCAATCATTCCCAGGTCATGGGAGACCATGACTATGGCCATTTGTTTATTCAATTTCCGGAGTATCTCATACAGGTTCATTTCAAAACTCTGGTCAACAAAGGTATTGGGCTCATCCAATATGAGCAATTTCGGGGAAGAGATAAGGGCACGGGCCAGAAATACCCGCTGGGTTTGACCACCGGAGAGTTCTCCGATTGGGTGGCTTTCAAGTTTGGAGATTCCCATTAAATTCAGAACCTCCATGGCCATTCGGTGTTCTTGTCTGGGAAAATGCCTCCAGATTCCGGTATTCAAAACCAAACCGGATAACACCACATCCAGCACGGTGATGGGAAATTTTTTATCGAACATGCTCAACTGGGGCAGGTAGCCAATGTTTTTTTGATTGGCCTGTCTTTGGTTGAAATAATAGCGGATAGACCCGGATAGGGGAGCAAGGATTCCCAGAATCAACTTGAGCAGGGTGGTTTTTCCGCTGCCATTCGGACCAATCAAACCCAGGAAATCCTTTTCGTAAATACTCAGGTTGATATCCTGTAAAACAATATTCCCATTGTAGCCGGCAGTAACGGATTTGATGTCCAGGATTTTTTGTGTGTCCTGAAACGAATGGTTATCTGATCTGGTTTTCATGGTGATTGAAGTCCTGTTTTTCCAATAAGAGACTCTTGAATTGTCTGGCTATTTTTTTCAGGTTGGCAGTCCAATCCTCGTCAAGGGGATCCAGCCGTATTACCCGGCCGTTAATTTCATTCATGATCGTTTCCGCACTGTGGGTATCAAATTGTCTCTGCACAATAATGAACCGAATACCTTCTGCTCTGGCAGTATCTATGACCTTTCTGAAGTCAGCTGGTTTTGGATTTTTGCCTTCCGATTCTATGGAAATTTGAATTAATCCATAGTCCCGGGCAAAGTAAGACCAGGCCGGGTGATAAGCTAAAAATTTTTTACCTGCCACTGGCCGCATAACCTGACTGATTTCCCGGTCCAGCTGGTCGATCTCCTGCAGGAATCCCCGGTAATTATCCAAATAGAATGATTGATGAGCCGGGTCTATTTCCTTCAGACTCCTGTAAATATGGTTGGCCACGATTTTGATTGATTTCGGAGACAGCCAGATATGGGGATCGACTCCTTTTGACCCCGAGAGCCTGTGTCCACCGGATTCATGATGGGTATGGTGATGACCCCGGATCAGCCGGATACCAGCCGATGTGTCCACAACCTTCATTTTCGGATTCAGGTTGATCAGGTTTTTCATCCAGACCAGTTCAAAAGGAATGTAGCCGATGCGAAAGTAGATTGAGCTGCCGGTCAGGGATTTCATCTGAAGGGCCGTTGGTTCGTAAGTGGCTGGATTGTGTCCGGGTGGTATCATGACATTGACTTTCCACCTGTTTCCGGCAATACGGTTTACAAAATATTTCTGGGGCAATATACTGACGGTTAGCCGATGAGGTTCGGCAGGATGCTGAGTGGAATCGGGATGACAGGACAGCATGAACAGAATAATACAAAAAAAATTAATCAACAGTTTCATTTTTGTTCAGTTTGGAAATGCATTTCCGGCAAAACCCGATAAAATGAAGCGAGTGACAAGGGGTCAATATGCAAAAAGTTTACGCATTAAAAATTAACATATTAAAAA
>DAOVIP010000032.1 GCA_030671465.1 Candidatus Aminicenantota bacterium
TGGACGAGTCCTTCGACTGGCTTAGGATAAATATTGAAGAAGTAACGGGAGACTTCTTAGACGGATTGAAATGTTTGAGGAACTTGAAAAAATAAACAGCCGTCCTGAGCCGTTTGAATTCTATACGGCAAGCGACCTTTGGACGAATGATTACACATCAAAACAGATGCTTTCCTACCACCTAAACGAGGAAGTCGATCTTTCATCCCGCAATACGATTTTTATCGAACGGTCGGTCAACTGGATCTCCGGGCAACAGTCAAAATGGTTTGCCTGGATTCATCTATTTGATCCACACCAACCCTACCTGCCGCCGGCTCCCTATGATAAACAGTATGAACATGATTTGTATTCCGGAGAGGTAGCCTATATGGACACTCAGCTGGGAACACTTTTTGATTTCCTTTCGGACCGGAAGTTGAATTCCGATACCCTTATCATCATAACCGGTGATCATGGCGAGGCCCTGGGAGAAAAGGGAGAAAAAACCCATGCCTATTTTGCCTACAATAACACCATTCTGATTCCCCTGATCATTCATATTCCCGAGACCAGCGGGGGATTCATTGAGGAGAATGTATGCCATACAGACATATTCCCCACCATTTGCGACCTTCTCGACTATAAAATCCCCGCCCACCTGCAGGGGGAATCATTGTTGCCTATCATCAGAGGTGGCAAGCGCCAGCAGAAAAAAATATATTTTGAGTCCATGACCCCTTACTTGAATCGTGGATGGGCACCGCTCCGGGGTTTCATTCAGGAGGATATCAAGTTCATTAACTTACCCATCGAAGAGGTTTATGACCTGCACCAGGATATTCAGGAAAATTCCAACCTGGCTACTAAGATCGAAATAAAAAAATTCAAGGCAGACTTGAAAAAACTTCGGAATCAATTGGAAGGTGATTTGAGGCTGAACCGATCTAAAAAAATAGATCCGGACACCCGTAAGAAACTGGAAACCCTGGGCTACCTTTCGGGAAGATCATCAACCCGGAAAAAGAATTTTACCCGGGCCGATGACCTTAAAACCCTGCTGCCCCTTCAGAATAAAATGCTGGATGCCCTGGATGCCTACCAGAGGGGAAGATACAGCGATGCCCTAAAAGGATTAATGGAAGTGGTGGAGAAGAGTCCCTCTTTTGTACTGGTTTACCGGAATATGGCAAGCATATATAAAAATATTGGCCAGGTGAACAATGCGGTAAAAATTTTAAGACAGGGCCTGGAAAAAAATCCCGGCAATGTAAACCTCATGTCCAAACTGGGAATTATGCTGACCGAGGCCGGTATCATTGATGAAGCCATATCCCTGCTGGAGCTGTGTGTTAAGGAAGACCAATATGATCCCGAGGTGTTTAATTACCTGGGAGTGGCCTACTTTAAAAAGGGTGATTTCAAATCCGCGCTGGACCGGTACCGACAAGTCCTGGAACTGGATCATAACTATGCCCCGGGGTACAACAACAAGGGTTCCCTTTACCTGGTGGTCTATCAAAAAAATCGTGATGAAAGGGCATACGAAATGGCCATGCGGAATTTTAATAAGGCTCTGGAGATAGATCCGGTTCTCTATTCGGCGTTGAATGGAAGGGCCTCAGCCCATTTTTTTAAGAATAATCTGAGCATGGCTCAGGAGGATTGGAAGAAAGCCATTAATAGCAATCCGGATTTTGCAGATCCCTATTTCAATATTGGCATCTCCTATCTGAAATCCGGAGATAAAGATTTGGCCCTTCGTTATTTTTCCCGGTGTAAAAAAAGATTATACCGCAGATTGTCCCCCGGTGATCAGAATCGACTGGATCGCTTGATCAGTGAGGCCAGTCATTGAATAAGTAAAAAAAACTGGATAAATAAACAAGATTCATATATAATTATGGTTCTTACCAGGAGGTAGTATGATGAAAAAGATTTTTTTATTGGTGTTGGTGTTCATTTTTGTTGTGTCCGTCTCTGTTGCACAGGAAGTCTCAGATCCCCAGAAACAGGATTTAGATGTCCCGGATAATGTTAAAATCAGCCTGGATGCCCTGTTGAAAACCAGAACTTCAAATCAGGTTTTCAATATGGAATTTCTAAATGATTTTTATTTTGCCCTTCAGAGTGCTTCCCAGAAGGTATATGCCAGCATTTTATTTTCTACTTCACTGGATGATGATGCCCTGGAATTAAAAAAAATGGCCGATGAGAAGTATAACCTGGCTTTGGAAAAATATCATAAGTTTGTTGAACAGAAAAAGAAAGAAATAGAAGAGGAAAATAAAAGAATTAAAATTGCCAACGAGGGAAAGCAAAAAAGCAAACAAAGTCCCTTGAAAACCTGGGAACAATCTCCCGCACCTGAAAAGAAAGAACGCTCTCACTTTCACAATCTTTACCTGAGGGTGGTTAAAGATGGAAATACCATTCAAAAATTCAAATCTCCGGTTCCCTATGATAACAAAAAGAGTGAATATTTTTCTTTCGGACTCATTCTGGAACCCGGTAAGTATGATATCCTGATCAATGTAAACCGTTTTGATAATAGTCAGGACGGGACCTTGCTCATCGAATTGAATGTGCCTCAGCTGACTTTAATGGATTTGGTCAAACCCCTCAAAAATATTGAAAACTCAGCACCCATTTTTTATAGAGAAATGAAAACCGCTACTTCTGTTGAAAAACGCTTTACAGTGCTGAAAAACCAGTACCAGGTGGGGCAACAGATTTTTGAGCCGGTTGTGGGAAAGGAGATTGTTTTCAAGGCAACCGACACACCGATTCTCACTTTTTTTGTGAGAGGTGCCGCTAAAATGCAGAACAATCAGCCCCAGTGGGATATTACCCCCCGGATTGAAATCAAGCAGGGAAAAAAGAAAATCATTATCTTTAAAACAGACCTGTTAAGAGCTCCGTACTTTTTCCAGAAGCTGGAATTCAAGAGAGGAGATAAGTTACTGCCTGCCGGCGACTATACCCTGCATGTTGAACTGAATGACAACAACTACAAAGGGAAAAAGGGAAAAATTGAAGTTCCTTTTAAAATAAGCGGTTAGATAGTCATCTATTTGCTTGCTAAAAAATTGAATAGGAAAGAGTTGTTTTGCGGGGGTTACTTGGCCCGGTTAACCTGTTCTTGAACAAATGAAACGTAAAGAAATAGCCCTGGTAAAGGAAACCAGGCAAAAAGATTTTGTTATCCGTATCATGGATGCCATCGCACCCCATCTGGATTTGAAGCCTTCTGACAAAGTGGCCATAAAAATAAATCTGTCAGGCTCCCGGGAAATTTATGCCAATACTCACTATGAAACCGTTGAATCATTGATATTCTATTTAAAGGATAATTTTGCGATTTCTGATATTTCCATTATCGAGGGATCGGATGGTGCTTATTTTTCGGGAAAATCCACCTGGGATATATTTTATAAATTCAGATACAAAGAGGTCGAACTGAAGGGAGCCAAGCTGGTCAATCTGGATGATTTGCCCCACAACCAGATCATGGATGTGGATACCATTTCGGGAAAGAGGGAGATTAAATATGCCCAGTTTGATTGTGACTACATGATCACCGTGGTTCCGCCCAAAACCCACAATATTTTTCCGGTTTTTCTATCCATTCCCAATTCCATCGGTTTTGTAAAACCGGCGCAGCGGGTGTTTTTATTCGGCGCTTCAAGTTCAGAGATGAAAAAAATCAATTTCTCCAATAATGACAATTTTTTTAAATTAATTGAGTACGGTGGTAAAAACTTTGTCCGTTTACTGAAAAAAGTTCACCCTTCCCTGGTCATTATTGATGGGTTGTACGGTATGGAGGGAAAAGGTCCGATAAAGGGAAGTCCTGTATTTCACGGTTTTGCCATTGCCTCCGAGGATGTGGTTCTGGCCGATTCCCTGGCCACTTATGTCATGGGGTTTGATGTTAATGAAGTTTCCTATATTGATTTTGCCTATAAAGAGGGGCTGGGCAATAATCGCTGGAATAATGTTATTGGGGTTGATCCCATCCAGGTAAAATTTCCCTATCGCCCGCATTCGCTTTATTCCCGACAGAAACACTGGAGAGAGGGACCTAAAAAGCACCAAAATTGTACCAGGAAACCGGAAAAATGATCCGAAGCAAAAGCGGGAAATCATTGCTTGAACAGCGAATTCGCCAGTTAAAGTCCGGGGAATTGTCAGAGGAAAGGTTTTTAAACTTTCTTGAAAACTATCCCTATATGAATATGGGCAATATCAAGCTGGATTTGCACCGCCAGCAGCGACGGGGGCTGCCGGAAATGATATACGGAAAGGATAAGGACATTTCACAGCTGGGAAAAATTATTGAGGAAATGGCCAGACTCGGAGAGAATATTCTTATCACCCGGGTCTCTTCTGATAAATATGACCACTTAAAAAAATCTTTTTCAAACTTGAAATATTACCGAAAAGCCAGGATTGTAACCTTTGACAGGAAGAACGAAATTCAATATGACCAGTCGGTACTGGTGCTTTCGGCAGGTTCCTCTGATGAGGCGGTTGCCGAGGAAGCTTTTGTCACTGCCCAATACCTGGGTAACCCGGTCGAGAGGGAATATGATGTGGGGGTTGCCTGCATATCCAGGGTTTTGGATCTGAGAGAGAAATTCAACGATTATGCGGTGATTATTGTTATAGCCGGAATGGAGGGAGCACTTCCATCGGTCGTGGCCGGACTAACCGCTACTCCACTAATTGCGGTACCCACTTCCATTGGCTACGGTGCCAGTTTTGATGGACTAGCCGCTTTACTCTCGATGTTAAATTCCTGTCCAGGTGGAGTGAGTGTGGTTAATATTGACAATGACTTCGGAGCGGCCTACCAAGCCACCTTGATCAATCAGAAGATCTCCCGAAGCCGGTCAAAATGAATCTTTGTTATTGAATTCGTCATGTGTTTTTTGAAAATCATTTTCAATCAAACTTGACAAACCTGAAGATTGGCTATAGAATATGATAGAACTGGGAAATATGAAGCTTAAAAAACTGCAAATAATAGCCGTAATTATTGTTTTTACTATTCTGTTACACCATTGTATGAACAAGCCGGATATTCCTGCCAGTGAAGTCGAACAGAAGGTTTTTCAGCTGGTCAATGAACACCGTGCGAGTATCGGGTTTGATGAATTGGCCTGGAATGAAAACATTTCTGAACAGTGTCGGGAACATAGCAAAAATATGTCAACCGGAATTGTACCGGTCGGGCATTCCGGGTTTGATGAGCGAATCAAAAAGCTTTTGGGATTTATTTCTTTTTCCATTGCCGGGGAAAATGTTGCCTTTGTTTCCGGTTATTCAAACCCGGCGGTATTGGCTTTCAATGAATGGTTGAATTCCGAGGAGCACCGGGTCAATTTAGAAAGTGATTTCAATCTGGCCGGTGTGGGCGTGATCCGCAATAATAACGGTGATTATTATATCACTCAGATCTTTATTAGAGAGAAGTTTGTCCCCCAAAAAAATACCGGATATTAAAACCTTTTTCTCTTGGTCCTTTTTATCATCCGTACTGACCAGAGATTTTTGTGTTGATGTTCAAGAACTGATTTGAATGTACTCCGAGAGGGCGAATAAACCCAGGCATTCAGCGAATCCTTGATATCGGTATCACCGGTCCAGATTTCATAATCAGGAACATTGCCTGGTAACAAATTTTGAATGTCCTTTATGGATAATGTGACTGCTTCTTCGGCAGTGGGCAATCTCCAGTCAAAGTAACCGGCATGTCCCCGGCGGGCCCACCACTTGGCTTTTTGAAAATCCAAGGTTTCTTTCCACTGGTGCCACATCAATCCGGTGGAAAAGTTAATGATGACTTTATCGCCATCAATGGTCTGGATTTCAACCTTTTGGGAAATCTGCTTCTTTTTCGATCCCAGGATTTCGATTTCTTTATCGGATAAACTTTGAAAATAATCCCGGCATTGAACTTTCTGGTGCAGTTTAAGCTTCTGGGAGAGTTGCTGATCAAAATTTACCCGGTTTTTCTTCTCCAGTTCTTTTATTTTTTTTCGGATTTCAGTGGCATATTTTCCGTAAGGATAGTTTTTTAAGTATTCTTGGTAGAGAATAGGGCTGGAAGATGACAATGCCCTGTTGTAGGCTCTTTCCTCTGAATCAGAGGTCTGCTCGGGATTTTTCCGAACTTCAATATTTTTGAAAATATCTTGCTCTGCCTTTTTTTTCTTCACTTCTAGTTCAAGACTGGTCAAAGTGTCTGAGGTCTTTATTTTTTTTGCCCGCTCAATCATTTTTTCAGTATTTTGAATATCACCTTTTTCCAGGTAAACTTTGGCCCTGGCCAGGATATCAAGATAACTTTTTTCCTGCATCGATTGGTTTTGGTCTGTTTTGATTTCTTGTGTAGCCGGTGATTTTCGGAAGGCTTGACGGGTAGTTAACGGAGTATCGGTGATTTGATGGTTATCACTTTTTCGAGTACTTAAATAATAGAGAGTGATGATTAAGGCGATAAAAGCGATTATGGCCAGGAAAATGAACAGCAAACGTTTAAATTTCCTTTTCTTTTCCTTCAAATCATTCAGTATGGATTCAACCGGTTCCGAGGTATTCAACCCATTGACTGTGGTAGTAATCGGGGCATCCGGGCTTTTTTCCGCTCCCGGGCTCAGGGAATCATCCGGTACAGCCAGAATATCCTGGTCAAATTCGGACAGCCTTGTGTCGGGGGAGGCCAGAGCCTTTTCCTGCTCTTTGCTTTCCAGATTGATCTCATTTTCGATTTGGGACAGAATATCTTTTTTTTCAGGTGCATCCTTTTTTTCCATCTGGGGTTCTCTCATGTCCTCTTCCAGTTCCAGTATTTCATCTTCGGCTTCCAGCACCAGCAGTTCATCATCGGATTCATCGGAAAGCTCCGAATCTTCCTCAGCCTGAGGTTCCTCTTGCTGGTCAGGTTGGGTTTCCTCTATTTTTAAATCGGATATATCCTCGAAAGATATTTCATCTTCAAGGTTCAGCAACTCTCCCTTGCCGTCAGGAAATATAATTTCATCATCACCAAACGGTTGCTGATCGGCTGGTGATTCCGAAGGTTGTTCGGGAACCTTATTGATTTCGATTTCCAGTTCGGGGAAACTACCCCTCTCTGCCTCCGGTTCGGATGTGTCAGCTTGGAGCTGGGTATCAGGGCTGGTTGCTGAGGGTATTTTGGTCAGTTCTTTTTCCGGACGGGTCTTTTTCATGATTTCTTCCTGGAATTCGATTATTTCAGCATCCATACCGATCATGGAAAGATATAAATCAATATAATTATTGGCCTCATCAAAATTATTTTCTTCCCGGATCATTTTTTTTATTTTTTCTTTCAGCTCAAGGGCAAAATTTTGCTCGGTCTGATCGTTTACTTCAGTTCCGCAGGCCGGGCAGACCTTCATTCCCTCTGATATGTCTTGGCCACATTTAGTACACTTCATTCTCACTCATTTCCAATGTATTTATAGTAGAATAAATTTGTCTTTTTTTCATCATATCTGAGATATTGATAAGGATTCTTGTTTGAATTTTTGTTTCAGCTTTTTATCAACAATGTCCGGTACCATTTGCTTTATTTCCCCTCCCAGCAGATAGATTTCTTTTACCAATTTTGAGCTCAAAAAAGAGTAAGCTACTGAAGGAACGAAAAAAATGGTTTCGATTTGAGGAGCAATACTGCGGTTGATTAGGGCCATCTGAAATTCGATATCAAAATCGGATATGGCCCTCAGCCCCCTGACCACAGTGGTGATCTTTCGTTTGTTAAGATAATCCACCAGCAAACCTTCAAAATAATCCACCTCGATCCGGTTGTTTTGGGCAAAGGTTTCTCTGATGATTTCCAGACGTTCATCCAGAGACAGCAGGTAGGTTTTTGAGGGGTTTTTCAATGCAGCAACTGTAATTCTGTCAAATATTTTAAGACCCCGTTCGATGATATCGATGTGACCGTTGGTCAGGGGATCATAGGATCCCGGGTAGACTGCAATTTTATCGGACATATTTATCCTCGATCAAACTTAGAATTTTTTGACATTTTTTTTTTAGTTCCATGAGAGTACCATTGTTTTCAATAGTAAAATCAGCCAGTTCCATGCACCGCCCTACCTGCTGACCTCCCGTGGGTTCACCATTTCCCCATTCCCGACGGAGCACCTGTTTCAATTCCGAGGGTTGAGCCTGGTCCGTTTCCCGGTTCCTGGAGTTCAATCTTTTAAGCAGCACTTCCAAATCCGATTTAACTCCGATCAGATAAAAATGGGTCAATTTTTTCAGTTCAATAACTTCTTCCGGGTTTCTGATTCCGTCGATTATCCAGGTTTTTTTCTTGGTTGAATTGATTTTCTCACGAACCTGTTTGGCCAGAATTCCTGGACCGCCTTGCTGGCGAAGTTTATTGCCGATATTTTGCATGTTCTGACGGCTGATATTTTTCTGACCTTTTTGGCTGGCTGCTTCTCTGACCATGTCTGAGAGTGATATATAGGAAAAATTCAGTCCTTTTAAAAATCGAGCCAGTTCACCTTTTCCGGATGCCATGCTTCCGGTCAGTCCGATATGAAGGTGTCGGAATTCCTTTTGCCTGGATCTGGCAGTCCTAAGAATTTTTCTTTCCATACTGATATTTGTCTTCGATTATATCATACTTTTGCCATTCATTAACCCAGGTTTCAACTTTGAAAGTTTTTAAATATGTCTTGCCCTGGACCGAGGTGATCACCCGGTTCAGGCCGGCATTGATGAGCATCTTTTTACATATGAAACAGGGATAGGCGTTTAATATATCTCCGGTTTCCCGATTTTCACCGAAAATATACATGTCCCCTCCCAGCACACTGACTCCGGCTCGAGCAGCGTTAATAATGGCGTTTTGTTCGGCATGTATCGATCGGCACAATTCATACTGGGTCCCGGAAGGAATATCCAGTTTTTTTCTTAAACAAAAGCCGTGCTCCAGAGAACTGGTGGTCTGGCGAGGGGCGCCCACATAGCCCGCGGCAATAATCTGGTCTTCTTTCACGATTATGGCCCCGATCAGGACTTTCAGGCAGGTGGAGCGGGTGGAAACCACCCGGGCAATGTTCAGATAATATTCATCTTTGTTGGGTCTTTTTACCATCCTCCTTATTTTACCAACTTGGAGAAAAAAAGTCCATTTTCAATACCACTGGTTTCTTCAATACGTGTATATTCTGTCCTTGACTAATATGACTGCTTGAGTTATATTCAAATTAAGATATTAACATGAAAATGAAATACTATTTTGATTATAATGCCACAACCCCGGTTGATCCCCGGGTGGTTGAAGAGATGACTCCTTTTTTTTCCGAAATCTTCCATAATCCCTCTTCTTTTTACCGTCTCGCCGGTGAGGCAAGATACAGAATCGAGCAATGCCGGGTGAAGGTTGCGGAAATGATAAATGGCCGGGCAGATGAAATTTATTTCACTTCAGGCGGAACCGAATCCGATACCATGGCCATTATGGGAGTTGCCAATAAAGGAAATCATATCATTACCTCATCCATTGAACATCCGGCAGTATTACAAACCTGTAAATACCTGGAAAAAAAAGGCTACCGCATTTCTTATCTGCCGGTTGATCACAATGGCCTGGTGGATCCGGGTGAACTAAAAAAGAATATCACCTCTGAAACAATACTGGTCTCGATCATGCATGCCAATAATGAAATCGGTACCATCCAACCCATAAAGGAGTTGGTAGAGATTGCTCATCAGAACGGTGTTTTATTTCATACCGATGCGGTTCAATCGGCAGGTAAAATACTTCTGGATGTCAAGGATCTGGACATTGACCTGTTAAGTTTATCTTCACACAAGATTTATGGTCCCAAAGGAGTCGGGGTTTTATTTAAAAAGGGATCGGTTGATATCGAACCTCTCATTTTCGGAGGTGACCATGAAAAGGGATTACGGGCAGGAACCGAGAATGTTCCCGGTATTGTGGGACTTGGAAAGGCAGCGGAACTGGTCGTGGCTGAGAGAGAAATTGAGGAAAAAAGACTCCGGCCGCTGCGGGATAGGCTTCAAAGGGAATTGATGGAAAGGATTCCGGAAATTCTGATAAATGGTGGCCAAGAGCCCAGGCTCTACAATACTCTGAATATTTCCATCAGGTTTATCGAAGGCGAATCCA
>DAOVIP010000244.1 GCA_030671465.1 Candidatus Aminicenantota bacterium
AGTTGAAACATGAAGATTGTATTCTTTGTGGTTTATGCGTAGCGACTTGTAATCAAATAGTAGGAGTAGGAGCAATTGGGCTTGCCGGTCGGGGGACAAACAGGAAAGTCACTACTCCGTTTGAGTTGCCCTCGGATATCTGCATTGCTTGCGGTGCTTGTTCTTATGTTTGTCCCATCAACTTACTTGAAATGGAAGTAGATACTATTAAACAGCTACGAAAATTACCTGGAGTTATACGAAAATGCAGGTATATGCAAATGGGAATGATATCTCATAAAGTATGCCCCAACAGTTATGAGTGCTACCGCTGTGAAATAGATCAAAGAATGGAAGATACATTTGGTATACATCCGGCTTTTGCCATTAGACCAGGAGATAGAAAAGAAATAACAACAGTAGATGGATTCTTGGTTATGCCTGAGTTTTATTATTCTACTGGGCATGTCTGGGTAAAAAGTCTAAATGGAAAATTGAGGATAGGTCTGGATGATTTTGCCAGTAAAGTATTTGGAAGTATAAATGATATAAAACTACCCCCTATTGGCAGTAAAGCTGAACGAGGGGAAGTCGCCTGGGAAGTTACATGCGGAACGAAACATGCAAACATGCTTTTTCCAATTGACGGTACTGTTGCAGATATAAATCCATATATCGAAGGTGATCCATCTTTAATCAGAAAGGACCCTTATGGTCGTGGCTGGATTCTCGTGGTTGATCCAGATAACTTCGATAGAGATCTTCATAAACTTCTCAAGGGAAGAGGAATTCGGGATTGGATGGTACAAGAGGCAATAAAACTACAAAAAATTATTAAGTCCAGAAAAGATATTGAGGATACTGCCAAGGAGTTTACAAGGAACCTTCCAAGTAAGTTGAAAGAAAAAGAGTGGAACGCTCTTATTAAGGACTTTTTCCTCAAGTAGGATCTGAAACAATACAATTAATCATTTAAGTACAAATACCAGGAATTTTCAGTGCACCGTGTATATTCGTTGAAATTCTTGGGATTTTATAATACTTATAAACTACGGTAAAGGAGGAACAAATGCCAGAAAGACGAAATGGCGAAAAAACCGGATTTTTTTCCCATAAACCATTGTGGCTCACCATCGGACTCATGATTTCGATTTTTGTATTCGTCCTGGTATTTCAGGTTCAGAGCCAGAGCAAATCGAATAAGGAGGATACGAAAGCCATGAAATATAACCCACTCACTCCGGAAGAGGAACGGGTGATTATACATAAAGAAACGGAGAAGCCCTTTACCGGTATATACTATGACCACAAAACCAAAGGGTATTATATCTGCAAACGATGTGATGCCCCGCTTTACAAATCCGAGGATAAGTTTGATTCGGGTTGTGGCTGGCCCAGTTTTGATGATGAGATTTACAATGCGGTAAAGCGGTTACCGGATACCGATGGACTGCGCACTGAAATCTTGTGCAATAACTGCGGAGCTCACCTGGGCCATGTTTTTAAAGGGGAGAAATTCACCGCTAAGAATATCCGGCATTGTGTCAATTCCATTTCTTTGAATTTTGTGTCCCTGGAAAAAACCGAACGGGCAATTTTTGCCTCCGGCTGTTTCTGGGGAACGGAATACCATATGCAGAAACGTAGGGGGGTACTGGAAACCACCGTCGGTTTTACCGGGGGACATGCCAAAAATCCAACTTATAAAGAAGTATGCATCGGCACCACCGGTCATGCCGAAGCCGTGGAAGTTGTTTTTGTTCCCGAGATCGTAAGTTACGAGGAACTGGCCAAGCTGTTTTTTGAAACCCATGATCCCACCCAGTTGAATCGCCAGGGACCTGATATCGGTGAACAGTACCGGTCGGAGATTTTTTATCTGAACGATAAGCAAAAACAAACCGCTTTGAAATTAATCGATATCCTGAAATCCAAGGAATACCGGGTGGTTACCCGGGTGACCGAGGCATTGGTGTTTTGGAAAGCCGAGGATTACCACCAGAGCTATTATACCAAAAAGAACGGAACTCCCTATTGCCATATCTTTACCAAAAGATTTTAAAATATCATAATAAAGCGAACCACAATGATGTGTTGAAAAATTCAACAGCTAGTGTTGATAATTTCAACAATCGGATGTACCCTAATCCGATTAATCAAATTCCTTCTTCTGAAAAATGGGGCTCTTTAAATATTTTTTCTATTGGAAAAGCTTAATAATAAAGCCGTTTCGGCTTTTATGAAAATAATCCGAGATAAATAAAATAAAAATCCGGAAGTTGGCATAAGATTTGCTAAAGGTATGTATGAACATTGAGAATAATTCTCTACAGGAGGCATAAAATGAATGGACAAAAAAGAGGCTTGAAGGTAATTCCGACCGGAGAACGGAAGTGTATATGGATGGAAGCCGCGGTGGTTTCCTATAAATTATGTACAAGCCACTATCAGTGCAGTACTTGTGAGTTTGATTTGGCCATGTCCAACCGGGCCAATATGGCCAAGCAGGATTTGCAGGATCAGAAACCGGCAACCAGTAACAAGAAAGCGGTTGTCGAGTGGATGGAAGAATTCCGCCACCTGCCTGCAGATCAGAGAAAATGCCGGTATATGATTAGTGGCGAAGTGTCTCATAAAACCTGTCCCAACAGTTTCCGTTGCGGGGAATGCTCATTTGACCAGATGATGCAGGACCGGATTCAACCGTCATTTGTCGAGGAAATGGAGCAATTTCCAAAAGTGGCAGGATTTTATTTGCCGGAAAAACTTTATTATTTTCGCAATCACACCTGGGTTTATCTGGAAAGAAATGGAAAGTTCAGGATTGGAATTGATGATTTTGCCAGAAGAATAATCGGTAAAATCAATAAGGTCGAATTACCGGCCGTGGGAAAAAATCTGGAACTGGAAGAGTATTCCTGGATAGTAAACCATGACCATGGTGATCTGGAATTTTTCTCACCCATTTCCGGTGTGGTTGATTCGGTCAATCAAAAACTGTTGGATGATGCCAGTCTGGTTGTCGAAAAACCCTATACCGATGGATGGTTTGTCACCATGAATGTCAGCAGCGTGGCCAAAAATTTGAAGAACCTTTTGAAGGAAAAGGAAGCGTCTGCCTGGATGGAGGAAGAGGCCAATTTGCTAAACCAGAGTATTCAATCCGAGACCGGCGTTACCTTTCATGATGGAGCAGTCGTGGCTGCTGATATCAGCAAAAACCTGTCCAAAGAAAAGTGGAATGAACTGGTTAAAAAACATCTGTACACCCGATAAGTGGCTTTTACTCGAGCTTCAAATAGTTGGCCCCTCTATTTTTTAGTTGAAAAAACCAGCCTGATATTATAAAATATTTCTGTGCCTTGTTCATTTGATGATTGGGCACACCGGGATTCAGCTGGATATGTTTAATACAATCAATTCCAAACTGATTTTTGCCATCGGAGCAGTAACGATTTTTATTTTCGGAATTTTCTTTTATATCATCTTGACCAATCAAAATAAACAACTCATGGCTGAAGTATTTCGTGCAGCCAACATCTACAGTAATACGGTCACCCGGAGTACCCGGTTTGATATGCTTATTAATAATCGTGAAGGATTACACCGTATGATTGAAGCCAAAGGGGATCAAGAGGGTATTGAATTTGTACGCATATATAACAAAGAGGGGAACATAATGTTTTCCACCAATAAAAAGGAAATGAACCATTTCGTGTATAAAAATGCCGAAGCCTGTTATGTTTGTCATGTGATTGAAAAACCCCTGGAACGATTGTCCACTTCAGAACGGAGCCGAATATTCAAAACCAAAGATCACCGGGTATTAGCCATGATCACACCCATTTATAATGAGCCGGATTGTTACAATGCC
>DAOVIP010000307.1 GCA_030671465.1 Candidatus Aminicenantota bacterium
AGTGGTATTGAACTGTTGCGTAAAGTCAAGTCGATTGATCAGGAAATCCCGGTTATCATGATCACTGGATTTGCCAGTACCAATGATGCGGTTGAAGCCATGAAGTTGGGGGCTGAGGATTACATCATCAAACCGTTCAATCTGGATGAGTTGAAAATCATCATCAATAAGTCGATTCACAGAAAAACCATTGAAAAGGAGAACATTGAACTCAAATCAAAGTTAACGGAAAAAGAAAAATTCGAAAATATTGTTGGCAAGAATTCCAAAATGCTGAAGATATTTGATTTGATCGATACCATATCCCAGACCGATTCAACAGTTCTTATAAGTGGTGAGAGCGGGACCGGAAAGGAATTAATTGCCAGGGCCATTCATAATAAAA
Organism: Candidatus Aminicenantota bacterium; assembly: GCA_030671465.1. Classification (GTDB taxonomy): domain Bacteria; phylum Acidobacteriota; class Aminicenantia; order UBA2199; family UBA2199; genus CAZOWT01. Next base: position 386 of record DAOVIP010000307.1, read on the forward strand.
GTCCCCGTGCCCAAAATAACTTTGTGTCAATTAACTGTGGGGCCTTGCCAGAAAATTTACTGGAGAGCGAATTATTTGGACATTCAAAGGGAGCATTCACAGATGCCTATCGGGACAAGATTGGATTATTTGAAGTAGCGGATAAGGGCACTTTATTTTTGGATGAAATCGGCGAAATGCCTCAACCCATGCAGGTGAAACTCCTTCGAGCCATTCAGGAAAGGATAATCAGGAGAGTGGGAAGTAACAATGAGATTGCCATTGATGTCCGGATTATATCAGCGACCAATAAGGATTTGTTGGACACCATGACCAACGGTAAGTTCCGCTCCGATTTATTTTATCGTTTGAATGTCATATCCATCAATGTTCCGCCTTTGAAGGACAGAAAGGATGATATCCCTTTGTTAATGCATAATATTTTGAATAACCTGAACAAAAGGTTTAACAAGCGGATTGAGGGATATGAGCGGGAAGTGATTGATCTGTTCATGAAGTATCCCTGGCCGGGAAATGTCAGAGAGCTGGAGAATTTTATAGAGAGGTCAGTAGCGCTGGAGAAAGAAAATGTTGTCACCACAAAATCATTGCCCAAGGAATTGGTATACAACATATCTGAAAGTGTCATGTCCGTAGACAGTATCGATTCCTTACTGGCTGAAAGTGATTTCGATTATACCGGATATATGGATAAAATCAGCCAACAGGTTCTTGTCAAAGCCTTGGAAAAAAATCATTCCAATCTGAAGATGACCGCTGAAATGTTAAATATAAGTTACCGTTCTTTAAGGTATCTGATCAGCAAGTTCAATTTAAAAGTTTGAGCCGGAGGAGAGTGAGAAATATGGATTTCATTTTGGCTTCTTCTTCACCCCGGAGAAAAGAGCTTTTGAATTTGGTTGGTATTGATCCCCTGGTGATCTGTCCGGATATAAAGGAAAATTTAATTGATGGAGAATCCCTGGAAAAGTTCCTGGAAAGGATCACAGCTGAGAAAGCCTGGGGTATTTACCGGGACACCTATTTGAATTCAGTTATATTCAGCGCCGATACCATTGTTCTTTTGCAAGATAAGATACTGGGAAAACCGGTTGATCGCAGGCATGCTACCACCATGTTGGCCTCCCTTTCCGATCAAATGCATGAGGTGTGGACCGGTATTTCCATTGTTTATCAACAAAAAATTTATTTTGATTACCAGCGGACCAAAGTGTATTTTGAGAAGATTTCCAATTCTGAAATTGAATACTATCTTGATCATGAGCAATATTTGGACAAGGCTGGAGCTTACGCGATTCAGGGTAGGGCATCGGTTTTTGTAAAAAAAATAGATGGTTGTTATTTCAATGTCATGGGCTTACCCCTTCATTTGATTATGCAGATGTTAAAAAAAATCGACATCCAAATTTATTCCAACCGATAACTTTTCCATCAATATTTTAATGATCCTTTATGCCGGTCGATTAATGCCTGAAATGTCGCATACCGGTAAACAGAAGTGAAATACTGTTTTTTTCTGCTGCCTCGATAACGTCGCTATCCCGTACAGATCCACCCGGTTCCACGACAACCCGGATTTTTTCCCTGGCGGCTATCTCTATGGAATCGGCGAATGGAAAAAAGGCATCGGATAGGAGAACCGCTCCTTCGCAAGGGAATTGACTTTTTCGAATGGCAAGATCCACGGCATCCACCCGACTCATCTGTCCGGCTCCCACACCGATCAACATGCGGTCCTTCACCAGGATAATCCCGTTTGATTTTACAAACTTTATTAATTTCCAGCCAAAAGCCACATCTGACTTTTCGCCCTTTTTTAGTTTTCTAGATGTTTTTAAGTCAAAATGTTTCGAATCTCTCGGATCAGTATCCTTTTTCTGTAGTAAAAATCCGCCGGGGATGGTTTTCATATCCAACAATTCTGTATAACCAGGCGAAATTTTGATTACCCTGAGATTTTTCTTCTTTTTGAAAATAGCCAGGGCCTCTTCGGAGAAATCCGGGGCTATAATCACTTCAAAAAAGATTTTGCTCATTTCCTTTGCAGTATCTTTATCCAGGGTATTGTTGAAGCCGACAATCCCGCCAAAGGCTGATTTTGAATCTCCTGAAAAGGCCTTATTGAATGCATGCTTTTGTTGTGGATCCTGGGCAGCCCCACAGGGATTCTGGTGCTTGACAATTGTGCAAAAGTTTTCCTCTTCCTGAAAATAATTCAACACTTCGTAAACCATGGAAAGATCCAGGATATTGTTAAATGAAAGTTCCTTACCCTGGATTTTGATGAAGTTCCTCATCGGAGAATTCTTGTCCCGAATATAAAGTGATGCATTTTGATGCGGATTTTCTCCGTATCTGAGCTTGAGTTTATTGCGGCCTCCCAGGGTAAAATAGGGGGGAAAAAACTCTGAATCATCGAGGTATCGGGCAATCAGGGAATCATAGAATGAACAATAGGCAAATGCCTTCTGAGCCAGGGCCTTGCGATGACCGGCCGTGATATCGTCATCCCTGATTAATTGTTCAACCACGGGCAGGTAATCTTCCTGGTCCACCACCACAATGGTGGCCATGAAATTTTTTGCCGCTGCCCTGACCATTGAAGGACCCCCGATATCGATATTTTCAACCATATAATCGATTCCTTTATGTACAAATGGAGAGTTATAGAGCTTGTATCAAATGAAGAAATATCTAAAGCTTCTAAAAAAGATTTAGGATATATTGGTAAGTTTTTAGAAGAAGATGAAGTAAAGA
>DAOVIP010000392.1 GCA_030671465.1 Candidatus Aminicenantota bacterium
CCGTGCTCGAACGCAAACGGGAGCAGCCCGTGTGGCGTGTCACGCCGCGTTGGGCGTTTGGTGGGATGCCAGTCGAGAATGCAGAGGAGCTCGCGTGGACGGTCGGTCAGGTGTTGGCGCAGCCGCGAAACGGATAACACCCGGGTATTGGCCCGGAGATGAAAAACCGGCTTGGTGTTCAGATATTGCAGGTTTTCTTCAGGGTTGGCAGAGATCCGATTCAGTTCTGATACCAGAAGCGGGGATATGGAATAGCGGATCTTGGGGTCGCGGATCTCCTGCAGGTCCTTCAAGACCTGGTGACGCTGGCGGGCCAGGTTCCTCAACAGAGCATTGACAAATCCACGGGACGAACGGGCAGACCGGCCTACAATCTCATTCACTGCTGCATGATCCGGGGTGGCATCGGAGTAGAGCAATAGGTATACGCCCATTCTCAGCAATACCCGGTTTCGGGGATCGATTTTTTCCAACCGGATCCTGGAAAAGCGTTTGATCACGGTATCCAGGATCTGCTGCCGGCGGATAATGTCATAAACCAGCAGGGTGGTTTTGGGGCTGGGCAAGGATTTTTGGGTTTTCAGGGTATGGTTTAACAACAGTTTCAGGTTGGATTCGGGGTGATCCTGAAAATGAGTCAGGATTTGAAAGACAGGATCTAAAAAATTCAATTCAACAGGTCGGGGAGTGGATTCCCCAGTGAAAAACAATAGGGGGTCATGGTCTTCTTGCCCTGGGGCTGAAATTCTTCAATGGCGAGTATGGTCTGGTTTCCGCAGCACACTTCCAGCCGGTTTCGGTTCAGCTCGATGATCTTCCCGGGTTTTTCCCGGCCCGCGATTGTTCCCCGGCCATTAGCGCCGGGCAAGGATGTCTTTTTGATCTTCATGGTTTTACCATTCATCAGAAAGAAGAGCCCCGGCCATGGGGTGAAGGCCCGGTACTTGTTGTATATCTGCCAGGCGGTGAGGTTCCAATCCACCCGGCCCTCCTGCTTTTGCAGGGGCGGGGCATAGCTAGCCTGGCTGTGATCCTGGGGTTGTTTGTTGATGGAACCGTTCAGGATATGGTGAATGGTTTCTTTCAGGAAAGGGGCCCCCTCCCGGCTGAGCCGTTCCATCAGGGTCTCGCTGGTATCCTCGGGCAGGATGTCGAATTCCTGCAGTGCCCACAATGGACCGGTATCCATTTGTTTGTCGATTTCGAATATGGTAATACCGGTCCGGGTTTCACCTGCTTCCAGGGCCCGCTGTACCGGTGCTGCTCCCCGGTAGCGGGGCAATAGGGAAAAATGGACGTTCACCGTGTTGAATTCGGGCATGGTATAAAGACGTTCCGGAAGGAACTTGCCATAACCGATCACCACCCCGATATCCGGCCTGGCCAGCCTGATTTTTTCCTGCAGACCGGGGTTATTGAGCTTTTCCGGTTGTTCCAGGGGGAGGTGATGCAACTCGGCAAAGGATTTCATTGGCGGGCATATGGTTTGTCGGCAGCGTCCTCCGACAGCATCAGGCTGGGTAATGATCAGTTTGAGGGTAAAATCCTTTTTCAGTTCCTGGAGAAAGGGGATTCCTGCTTCCGAGGTGCCGAAGTAGACAATATTACCACTGCTCATTGGCTTTCAATTTTCTGATTTCCTTTTTCAGTAATTGCTTCTTCAGAATGGAAACCCGATCCACGATCAGAATTCCATTCAAATGGTCGATTTCATGCTGGATCACCCGGGCCTTTTGACCCTCATGTTCCTGCTGCATCTCCTTTCCGTTCAGGTCATAGGCCCTGATTTTGATACGGGTGGCCCGGGTTACCTGGGTAGAAATCCCGGGAATGGAGAGACAGCCCTCTTCATTGGCTTCGCTCCCTTCGGATTCGATGATTTCCGGGTTGATCAACACCATGAATTCATCCCGGTCTTCTCCCATGGTGAGGTCCACAAGGGCCAGCTGAATGGATTCGCCGATCTGGGGAGCAGACAGTCCGATGCCATTGGCCCCGTACATGGTCTGGCGCATTTTTTCCACCAGCAGGGCCATTTTTTCATCTATGTTCTCTACTTCCCTGGCTTTTTGTTTTAACACGGTTTCGCCGTATTTGCATATTTCAAGCATGGTGCTCCCTTTCATTATTATAAGGGGTTTAGCAAACCCTGTCAATTGAAAAAAAATTAGGATTGTGTTAATACATAATTCCGGATTCAAACCATGAGCGACCGAGTCAAAATTTTAAAAACCGACGTATACCAGAAAATCGCGGCCGGCGAAGTAATTGAGCGGCCCCTTTCAGTGGTCAAAGAACTGGTGGAGAATTCCATTGATTCCGGGGCCGATGATATTGCCATCCGGCTGGTCGGCGGCGGGATTGTCCGAATCAGCGTGGAGGATAAAGGCCGGGGATTTGATCCCCTGGATATTGAGATTGCCTTTCAGCGGCACACCACCTCCAAGTTGGCG
>DAOVIP010000229.1 GCA_030671465.1 Candidatus Aminicenantota bacterium
AGAAGAAAAGGTAATGCCAAAGAAAAATTTTTTACTTTACAAAAAGTCATGATTCACCTCGCCGGAAATATTTTGAATAAATTATATTCACTACATAAAAAATATGCAACTGGCCTCAGCAGAGCTCACATTTTTGTTCCAAATGTCAATATCCGCTTCCGGGTGTATCATAATAAAACAATTATTACACTGCTATCCAAATGCCCTTGACAGCTTGGTTTTGACAGGAATTATTTTTGGGTAAGTATCAAAATGTTACAGTTGGCAATTTTCTCTAATCAACCGATAATTCAGGGTAATCCCATTCAAATAAGACAGGGCTGAACTGGATTGATACAATCCCTTAAACCACACTGATAAATAAAAACCCGGAAAATCCTATTCTGAAAGGATTTCAGAGATTTTCGAATTCTGGTATCAAAAATGCTTTCTCTAATATTGCTTTATTTGAAAGCATCATATCCGAAACCAGCAGGAAGCCATTTCGGATCTTTATATGAGGCGGCATTAAAGTGAAAAAAAAAGACATTTCGATTCTCAACAGCATACCCCATAATGCTAAAAACACCAACAAAGCCAATCATTCCTATACACAACTGATGAGTGAGGCAGAGGCTTATATGTCATTTCTTGAGAATCACCAAAATTTAGCAAATCTAATTTCAGGAGATAAGAATCTCAACCCTGAGCAGATGTATATTTCTCAGCGCAATCAGGAGCGAGAGAAAAATAATAAAACCATTTTACAATACCTGTTAATTTTCCTGAAAGTTGTCTATTATAAAAAAATAATTGAGAAGGATGTGGACAATCCCTTTGAACAATTTCGAAATTTTGTCTTATTCGATGTCCAACTATTGAGAGAAGTGGATGTGATTAAGGCGGTTATTCGATACGGACAGAAAAACAACACCTTGAAAATAAATTGGAACGAATATTACTGGAGACTGAGCATCAGCCGGATTTACAATCAGTGCCTGGAAATGATAAAGGGAAAGATAAATAATTCCATAATGGATTGCTGCAATTGCTTTATAGTTCTGATGGATTTATGTCAGTTTTGGTTCGATATTCATTATAAAAACAATTGTTCTATCCGCCAAAATGATATCTTAACTTATAAGATATCCAAAGCCATTCTTAAAAAATTAAAACAAGAAAAATCTGTAAATTGAGACCTCTTATTTAATTGGCCCTTATATCAATAAAATGAAAATCAGGCCCTACAAGTGAAATCAATGGGCAAAACCCTTTACCATTTTTTCTCCTGCAACAATACGAAGGGGAAGCTGGTTCTCCTCAGGTGGCAGTGGACAGGTGGCAAACGGGGAAAACACACAGGGAGGATTATAGGCCTGATTAAAATCGATCCAGGTTTCTCCCTTTTCATCCGGTTTTTTAACCACCAGAAAGCGACCTCCTCCATAAGTTTCGTGGGTGTTGGTTAAGTCTCCGAATATCACAGAGAGATCTCCATCATTACCGCCAGGATGCAAACGATATTCCTTTCCCCCGATCTGAAAGACCAAAATTCCCGGGGAGGGCTGCTGTTTAACCGTCCCCAGAACCGTGGGAATTTGCATAATCCGGGGTTTGGTATATCTCTTCAAAACCGCTTTTATTTTCCAGTTTTTGTCAACAGGAAAAGCATCGATTTGCTTTAATTGTTGAATTCGGGGATGCCGGGCATCTTTCAAACGAACTCCCAATTGCTTGTCCCTCTTTATGATATACCAGCTCAGAGAACCCCATTTCAGGACAGTTGGTTTTCCACAGGAATCGTCTTCCAGGTTGATTTCCGTGATGGGTTGGCCCTGATGAAAGACTTTTACTCCTGCTGAAGTTTCAAACCGAACTGTTTCATTCTCCAATATAAACACACCGATACGAGGGGATATACCCTTTTTATCAATGATAAAATCATTTTCAGAGTCCCGGCCAAAGGTATTTTCACCTGTTTCCAGCCAGTATAATCCAGCTAGACTCAACCAGCTATCAGGAGATTTCAATCTTTCCAGTCTCTGGCGTTGCCACTTCTGGATTTGTCTTACATATTCCTCATCCACTTCAGGCTTGGTTGCTTTTTCACAGCCATGAATAAACCCCAATACCAACAGAAATAAAATTATTTTACCAAAATTAAATTTCATCTGAACCTCGTTAAAAAACGGATTTATTTGTGAATTTCCATATTACTCCAACCCCAAAAAAATTACAATAATAAAATTTCCGGAACGTATTGGTGCCTCCCTACTTGATTTATTGGGTGCTCAATCTTAAAATGGGAATGAGAGGTTGACATGAAAATTGCGTTTTTTGGTGCCGGATTGATGGGCAAGCCCATGGCCCTTCAATTGATAAAAGCCGGTTATGATGTAACCGTATATAATCGTACTCCGGAGAAAACCGAATTTTTTAAAAAAATGGGTGTAACCGTGGCAAAATCTGTTCGAGAGGCCGTGGAATCATCTGACCTGTTAATCACCATGCTGGCTGATTATCTGGCCATAACGGATACCCTTTTAAAGGATAAATCAATAAATTTCAAGGATAAAGACATCATTCAAATGAGCACCCTGTCTTCTCAACAATCCGTCCAATTGAAATCAGTCTTTCAGAGTCGTCTGGCCCGTTACATGGAAGCACCGGTTATGGGAAGCATCCCCCAGGTGGAATCCGGAAGCCTGATTGTTCTTTTTGGGGGCAGCAAGGCCCAGTATAAAAAATGGATTCAACTGCTCAGTCATTTCGGAAATAAAATTGAATACATGGGACCGGTTGGCCAGGCCATGGCCACCAAATTGGCACTCAACCAGTTGATTGTCTCATTAACAACCGCATTTTCCATGAGCCTGGGTTACCTGGAAAAAAGTAATATCAGTATCGGTATATTCATGGATATTCTGAGAAATAGTGCACTTTATGCTCCCACCTTTGATAAAAAACTTACCCGGATGCGGAACCGAAATTTCCAGCAACCCAATTTTCCGGTGAAACATCTGCTAAAGGATTTGAATTTGATAATCGATGAATTCAAAGCTCGAGAAATCGAAACAGGCCCATTGAATGAAATGGCAGATATTTTATCCCGCACCATCCAGGCAGGCTATTCCGAGCAAGACTACTCGGCATTGTATAATACGATTAATCCAGCTTACTGATCTACTGTGGGCATCCACAAATAATATAAACCGGGCTTCAATGTGGGCAGCAGGTAATCTAAGCCCTTGATTTCCATCTTTAATGGATTTTCATCAAGGCCGGGGCGCGCATAGATATTGGTTTTACGAAGCGGGTAGTAGGAATAGGCTATGACCGTGGCCTCATTTAGTTTGGCCAGTGAGAGGGTCTTTTGCAGAGCAGATTCGAAATAACCGATTTCATCGATCAATTTCAACTCAAGTGCTTTTTGAGCCATATAAACCCGGCCATCAGCCAGGGCTTTGATTTCTTCCAGGGATAATTTGTCTTTCCGGCTTTGGTAGATAACCTGGAGAAATTTCTGATACATTGCATTAATTAATGTTTGAAAATGGGCTTTTTCCTCAAATGTCATTTCCCGGTAGGGACTGCCTGCATCTTTCATGCTGCCTGATTTGATGACATTCATCTTAATGCCCAGCCGGGACAGGGTGAGATTGAAATTGGGCAGGATGGCAATTACACCAATACTACCAGTAATAGTTGTAGGATGGGCAATAATATAATCACAGGCAGAAGCCACATAATACCCGCCGGAAGCCGCCACTCCCATCATCAGGGCCACGACCGGTATCTGACTTTTTTGCCTGAAACGTAGAATCTCATGATAAATGATATCACTGGCGGTTATTTCGCCCCCCGGTGTGTCAAGCCTTAAGATGATACCTTTCACCAGTGGATCCTTAACTGCCATTTCAAGTCGATAATAAATACAGGAAACCGGGTCCCCTTCCCGATTCAGCATTCCCGAATCACTGGCTGTTTTGATGGTTCCGGTCAAATCCAGAACCACTATTTTTTCCTTTTTTTCACTGTCCATCAACACCACTTCTTGGATTTTTTGCTTGCCTAAAAAATCAAGATGAATATGCGGGTTGCAGGCAGTAATA
>DAOVIP010000014.1 GCA_030671465.1 Candidatus Aminicenantota bacterium
ATATAAAAGTTTAAAAAGTGATTTTGACTTTGAAATAAAATGAAAATTCATATACAATGATATGTTGTGATGTATTGACAATGATGTGGGTCTGATATTGTCAACCTGTTAAATAGCGGAAACATTTCAGGAGGTTTCATGAAAAGAAAGCCAATTAAATTACTGTTTTATCTGGTATTACCCCTGTTATTGCTTTCGGTTCAAACCGATCAGATTTATGCCAAAAACCGAAAGGGGAAGTTGATCGTTAATACACCGGCCAAGCAGAGGCTGGCCTGGTTCGCCCAGCATCAGGCGATGAAGAAAAAATCTCCATTCAAGTTGTTGAAGTGGAAGTTTGTGGGACCGGATATTATCAGTGGGCGTATTACGGATGTTGAAGTTCATCCCCAAAACCGCCGAATTATATTTGCAGGGGCAGCAACCGGCGGGGTCTGGAAAACCGAGAATGCAGGAACTACCTGGTTTCCCATCATGGATGATGTGGCATCCATATCCATCGGTGATATTGCCATTTCAGCCTCTCTACCCGATACTATCTGGGTGGGGACAGGAGAAGCCAACATCTTTCGGGCCTCGGTTGCCGGAGTGGGGATATACAGATCAACCAATGGCGGCAAGGACTGGAAGCATATGGGGCTTGAAGAGACCCATACCATTGCACGCATCATCATTCATCCCACCAATCCGGATATTGTGTATGTGGCGGCATCCGGAAATGAATGGACCGTCAATACCGAACGTGGGTTGTATAAAACCGTGGATGGTGGAATAACCTGGAAAAAGATTTTTTATCTCAATCAAAGCACCGGAGCCATCGATCTCATCATGCATCCGGAGGATTCACAAACCCTGATCGTATCTATGTGGAATAGAACCCGGAAACGCTGGAGTGATCCGGTACCCGGACCGGGTGACGGTCTCTTTAAAACCACTGATGGAGGACAAACCTGGAAGATCGTGACCCAGGGATTACCCGACTACCGGTACACGGGTCGGATTGGAATTGATATTTGCCGAAGCAATCCCCGGGTTGTTTATGTACTAATTGATAACCATGAAGCAGGAAAAAAACCGGGTGTCGGTGAAAGGGATTCTTATGGTCGGGTATTGAAAAAACCAAGAATCAAGGGCGCAGAGGTTTACCGATCGGATGACGGAGGGGAGTCCTTTGTCAAGGTCAGCAAAAATAATGCCATGACAGAGCGTTTACTGAGTACCTATGGCTGGGTGTTTGGCCAGATCCGAGTGGATCCCAGCGATGAGAATACCGTATACATCATGGGCGTTCCCCTGGCCAAATCAACGGACGGCGGAAAAAGTTTTAAAATTATCAATTATCCGGGGCTTCATGTAGATCATCATGCCATGTGGATTGATCCGTCGGATTCAAACTATATTGTAAATGGAAATGATGGAGGGGTGAATGTCTCTTATGATGCTGGCAAAACCTGGCAGAACTTTCGTACTATTCATCCGGTGGTACAGTTCTGTAATATCGCCTATGACATGGAGAAACCCTTCAATATTTACGGTTCGGTGCAGGACCATGGAACCTACAAGGGAAACATTGCCTATAAACCGGAACTTCCCAATGCATTTGGCCGATTCAAGACTCCCTGGACCATGGTTCCGGGAGGAGAGGGATGTTATTGTGCGGTTGATCCCACAGACTCCAATATTTTTTACTCGGCCAGTTTTTATGGCCGAATCATTCGTACGGATTTTTCAAAAACCCCGGCCAAAACCGTTAATATTTTGCCGAAAATAAAAAAGGGAGAACCTCTTTTGAGGGGTCAATGGCTGGCACCATTTATCATTTCTCCTCACAACAATAAGATCATTTATCACTGTATGCAGTATGTGTTCCGGTCTTTAAACCGAGGGGATGACTGGGAGAGAATAAGTGGTGATTTGACCTATAATGATCCGGCTCAACAGGGAATCTCCCCGGCAAAAATATCTTTTGCCACCATATCCGACATATCTGAATCTCCCCTGAAATTTGGGTTGTTGTATGTAGGAACCGATGACGGACGGGTCTGGTGTACGGAAAATCACGGTTTGAAGTGGAGAGAAATCACCAGGGGTTTACCCAATAAGAAGCATGTATCCAGAGTGGTGGCATCAGCCTATGAACTGGGAACCGTATATGTTTCTCTGAATGGCAGGCGGGATGATGATTTCAATGCCTACTTGTACAAATCTACCGATTTCGGCCGGACCTGGGTTGATATTTCAACCAACCTGCCGGGCGGACCGGTAAATGTGGTATTTGAGGATCCAAAGAAAGATAAAATATTATATGTGGGTACTGATTTTGGTGTTTATGTCACCCTGAACAAAGGACAGTTCTGGCATGCACTGGTAAACGGATTGCCTACCTGCTTTGTCTGGGATTTGTTTGTTCATCCCCGGGACAATACCCTGGTCTGTGCCACCTATGGTCGGGGAATCTGGAAAATCGGGTCGGTTTCATTGATTCAGAGAAAGGTGAAATAACGAATCTACAAGCCCTGTTCGGAGAGTTTTTTAAATAGTTTTTTCTGTTCAGGGCTTAAGTGAGTCGGGATTTTGGGATGAAGCCTGACCAGTAAATTCCCAGCTGCTTTTTTCCCGGAGACAGGGATTCCCTTGCCTTTGATTCGCAAACAGGCATTGTTCTGGGTATAAGGAGGGACTTTTAATTCGATGGTCTTCCCTTCCAGAGTGGAAATTCGTACTTTACCTCCCAGAACCAGGGTACTGATATTCACTTCTACTTCATGAACCAAATCATTGCCCTTTCTTTGAAACTGGGGATGGGATTCGATCATTATTTTACAAAAGAGGTCCCCCCGCTGTCCGCTGACGGGGTGCATAGGACCTTTTCCCTTTAGACGCAATTTTTTTCCAGCTTCGATTCCCACTGGAATTTTTATATTCAAGTTTTCAAGGCCTTCAGTGGTTTTTAAGGATACCAGCTTGGTGGATCCCTTTACGATATCTTCCAGGCTAACCAGGAGTTCTGCTTCAGCATGCTGAGGGGAGCGGGAATTGAAGTTAAAAGCTTGGCCTCTTGATTGTCGCCCTCCTCCAAACAGATTTGAGAGTAGATCATTACCAAAAAAACGGTCTCCAAAACCAAATTCCTGGAATATGCTGCCAATATCAGAACTGCGGAAAATATCTTCCTGGGAATAACGGCGCGAAAATCCCTCGGCACCAATCTGGTCATACTGCTTCCTTTTTTCATCGTTACTCAGTACGGCATAGGCTTCACTGATTTCCTTGAATTTTTCTTCGGCTTCTTTGTTATCTTTGTTTTTATCCGGATGGTATTTCATGGCCAGTTTTCGATAGGCTTTCTTGATTTCCTCTTTGGATGTCTTCCGGCTGACGCCCAGTACTTTATAATAATCAGCAGGCATTTTATTTCCTTTTGAATATGAGAAATGATAAGGCGTTTTCCGATATTTGTCAATACTCGATAGATCCAAAACGGATGCAAAAGGTTTTGATCGATTGATGTTTTTTACTTGGGAGGAGTTCGGATTTTACACTTGATTTAATAGAGAAAATGAGATAATATAAGTTCCAAGAGAACCAAAGATGACACAACTGGAAAGTGCAAAAGGGGGATTCATCACCCCGGAAATGAAACAGGTTGCCCGGAAAGAATCAATTTCTGAGGAAGATTTAAGAGAACTGATTGCCCGGGGACAGGTCGTAATTCCTGCCAATATTAATCATAAAAATTTAATTCCAATTGGAATTGGAAAACAGTTAAAAACCAAGATCAATGCCAATATAGGGACATCCGGAGACTTTGAACAGATTGAAGATGAATTGAAAAAAATGGAAATGGTCATCCGGTATCAGGCCGATACGGTCATGGATTTGAGCACAGGTGGAGAGATCGGGAGAATTCGGCGGACTCTACTGAATCGGGCTACCCTGCCTTTTGGAAATGTTCCCATTTATGAAATTTGTGTTGATAGTGTCAAAAAAGGAAAAATATTTGTTGACCTGACTTTTAAAGAAATGGTTGAATACATCATTACCCAGGCCGAGGATGGAGTTGATTTCATGACCATTCATGCTGGTCTGACCCGCAGGGCTGTGGAAAAAGTCAAAAGGCAACAGAGAAAAGCCGGAATCGTTTCCCGGGGCGGGTCGCTGCTAATCGGTTGGATGCTCCATAATAACCTGGAAAATCCATTTTACTCTCATTTTGATAAAATACTTGAAATATGCAAGAAATATGATGTCACTTTGTCGTTGGGGGATGGGTTAAGACCCGGATCACTGGCAGATGGTTCTGACTGGGGGCAGATGGAAGAGTTGCTGACCCTGGGGGAGCTGGTGGAACAATCGCGGGATGCCGGAGTTCAGGTGATGGTTGAAGGCCCGGGCCATCTTCCAATTGATCAAATTGAAATGAATGTCAAACTGCAGAAAACAATCTGTCTTGAGGCTCCGTTTTATGTTCTGGGGCCGATCGTTACTGATATCGCACCGGGATATGATCACATTACTTCGGCCATCGGGGGATCCATTGCCGGTGCAGCCGGAGCGGATTACCTCTGTTACGTTACTCCAAATGAACACCTGGGATTACCCGATCATGAAGATGTGAAAAACGGGATAATGGCTTCAAAAATTGCTGCCCATGTGGCAGATATTGCCAAGGGCGTTCCCGGTGTATTGAAACGAGATGAGGGAATGGCTCAGGCCAGAAAGGAATTGGATTGGAAGAAGCAGGAGGAGTTCTGTCTTGATCCCGAGAAGTTTCGCAAAATTAGAGAAAATCGCAGCTCCAGCACCGAAGCCTGTTCCATGTGCGGGGAATTTTGTGTTTATAAATTATTAGAGAATCTTTTATAATGCAGGATGTATTTATTCAATTTTACGGAGTAAGGGGCAGTTATCCGGTTTCCAGTCCAAAAGTGGCCCGCTATGGTGGAAATACCTCATCAATACTCATTTCCGGGGAAAATTTGAGGTTGATTTTTGATGCCGGCACCGGAATCATCAATATTGGCGAAGAAATTGAGAAGAATGAAATAGAGCGAAAGAAGGTTGATATATTCCTGACCCATCTTCATCTGGATCATATCCAGGGGCTTCCGTTTTTCAAGCCTATATTCGATCCAGATTTCCGGATTAATATTTTTTGCCCGGATTATCAGAATGTATCGGTTGAGGATTTTATTTATTCTTTATTCAATGATCCCATCTCACCCATCAGTGATCATGGCATCAAAGCAAAAATAAACATCGTCAAGTTGCCCCTGACTGAAGTTAAAACAATTGCCGTTGACGGGAATATTTCGGTTTCCTGTAAAAAGGAAGATTCCCACCCATTGTCCGGGGTTTTGATATATAAATTATCGGTTGATGACCGGCATATGGTATTTGCAACCGATGTGGAATCTCCGGACGGGTTTAATGATGAAATGGTTGATTTTATCAAAGGCAGTCATATATTGATCCATGATTCACAGTATTTTGATTCACACTATCATAACCGGAATGATTCAAGAATCGGCTTTGGCCACAGTACCTGCTCCATGGCGGTTCGCAATGCGTTGGTATGCGAGGTTGAAAAATTGTATTTATTTCATTATCATCCAGATTACTCAGATAAAAAACTTAAAAAAATGTTAAAAAAAGCCAGAGGGAGATTCAAACAAACCTATCTGGCCAGAGAGTTAATGAAATTCAGACTAAGGAGCTAACCATGTCGGGTCATTCAAAATGGCATTCCATAAAACATAAAAAGGAAGCCACTGATGCAAAACGCGGTAAGGTTTTTACCCGGTACATAAAAGAAATCACCATTGCCGCCAGACTGGGAGGTGGGGATCCTGAAGCCAATCCGCGACTGCGACATGCCATTGATGGAGCCAAATCGGTGAACATGCCCAGTGACAATATCAAGAAAGCCATCCAGCGGGGAAGCGGTGAATTGGATGGAGTTACCTATGAAGCCATTACTTATGAGGGCTATGGTCCGGGAGGTGTGGCCATTCTGGTTGAAGTGTTAACCGATAATAAAAACAGATCGGTGGCAGAGGTCAGGTATGTTTTCAGTAAATACAGCGGAAACCTTGGTGAAAAAGGCTGTGTCGGCTGGATGTTTGCCCGAAAGGGGCTTATTATTGTTGACAGGGGCTCAATCGAAGAAGATGAATTGTTGGAAATTGTTCTGGAAAGTGGTGCCGAAGATTTAAAGATTGAAGGAGAAACCTATGAGGTTATCACCACGGTTGAGGAGTTTGATCAGGTTTTAAAAGCAATCAAAGATAGAAATTTAGATATCGAATCATCTGAAATAACCATGATTCCATCTTCATTTGTTAAACTGGAGGGCAAACAGGCTGAAAGCATGCTTCGATTGTTTGAAAAACTGGAAGATTTGGACGATGTTCAAAATGTATGGGCCAATTTTGATGTCAGCGAAGAAGATATTGAAAATTATCAGAATAGTTGATGGTAGTAGTTGGGTTTGATCCGGGTTCAATCAGTTTCGGAGTTGGTATTCTGCAGAGAAAAAACCGGATGACTCATTATATTCATTCGGAAGAAATTAAAATGACCGATAAGCATTTTAATGACAGGATGAAACAACTCTGGCATCGCCTGGAAGCTATTTTTGCTTCTTTTGATATAGAGGACGCTGCAATCGAAGAAGGGTATCTGGGTAAAAATGTCAGTTCAATGAACCTATTGGCCCAAGTCCGGGGAGTGGCGCTGGGTTTCCTGATTAAAAAAGATCTGAATTTGACTTTTTATTCACCCAGGCAAGTTAAAATGGCCGTGACCGGAAGTGGCAATGCAATGAAATCCCAGATGATCAAAGCCATGAAGATACTTTTACAGCTTGGGAATAAAGAATTGGGAAGCGATGAAAGTGATGCGCTGGCAGTAGCTTATTGCCATTTATTGAGGATAGGATGATTGCAGCGGTAAAGGGTACGGTTTTCAGAATCTCACCCGGAGTGGTTGATGTTGAAACCGGAAATGGGTTTATCGTCCGGATCTTCTATCCGGTTTCCAGTTATTCAAAAATAAAGAATGAGAAAAATATTCTCCTCCACACTGTTTTTCGGCAAAGAGAGGAGGAAAGCATTCTCTATGGATTTTTATCGGTTAAAGAAAAAGAATTTTTTGAAAAATTAATATCCATCACTGGAGTGGGAGGGAAAACCGGATTGTCGTTTATCTCTGCTTTTTCAAATACCGAGCTCATCGATGCCATCAACCGGGGAGACTTGAACAAGCTGGTTTCTATACCCGGTATCGGTAAAAAAACAGCTCAGCGGATTATATTGGAGCTTACCGGTAAGCTCGATTTTGATGAGGATAAATTGGATGATGCAAGACTGAAGATGAAGGGTGATCTGATCTCCGGACTGGTTAACCTCGGGTTTACTTCCCGCAGTATTTCCGGATATATTGATACAATCATTAAAGAAAATCCGAAAGAAACTTCATTTGAAATTTTATTTAAAAAAGTGTTAAAGAAAATCAGAAAATAATGACCGAATCCAATATTCTGCCTTCTAAAAAAAAAGAAGATATCAAATTTGAGAATAAACTCAGGCCCACTCATATCGAGGAATTTATCGGGCAGAAGAAAAAAATTGAAAACCTGAAGACCTATATAGAAGGAGCAACTAAACGAAAAGAACCTTTGGACCATGTCTTATTTCATGGTCCTCCCGGATTGGGAAAAACCACTTTGGCCAACATCATTGCTGCTGAGATGGGAGTTCAAATCAAGCAGACTTCAGGACCTGTGCTGGAGAAAAAGGGGGATATTACGGCTTTGCTTACCGAACTGGAAACATACGATGTGTTGTTTATTGATGAAATACACCGGCTAAAAACATCATTGGAAGAGATTCTGTATAAAGCAATGGAGGATTTTCAGGTTGATGTGATAATCGGTGAAGGAATTGGAGCCAAGAATATTTCCCTATCTTTAAATCCTTTTACTCTAATCGGTGCTACTACCCGTACCGGACTCCTTTCTTCTCCGCTTCGGGATCGTTTTGGTATTTTGATCCATCTCGACTTCTACTCCACCGATGAATTAATCAGGGTTTTGATGAGAAGTTCTCAAATTTTAAAAATTCGTGTTTCGAATGAAGCCGCGGATCAAATTGCCAGGCGATCGAGAGGCACTCCCCGGATTGCTAATAAACTGTTGAGGCGGGTGAGGGATTTTGCCCAGGTAAAGGGAGAGGGATTTATTGATCTGAAAATCACCTTGAGTTCATTTGAGGCCTTAGAGGTTGATGAAAATGGTTTTGATGAAATTGACCGAAAAATCTTGTTGACTATCATTGAGAATTTTTCCGGGGGGCCGGTGGGATTGTCAACGCTTTCAACCTCAATTCAGGAGGAAAAGGAAACCCTGCAAGATGTTTACGAACCTTTTCTGGTACAGCAGGGTTATTTAAAAATCACGCCCAGGGGTCGGGTGGCGACAGAAAAAGCGCTGAAACACTTTAAAACCGGTAAATCCCGGGGGCAAAATTCATTATTCTGAAAATGTACAATCAAAGGTTTGAGCAGCCGGTTTTAAACAAACAGGTAAAATTGTTATAATGTAGAATGAGAATCATCTTATTTTTTATCAAATCATTAAGATTCAAGCAGCAATGGGTAAAAAATATGTTTATTTTTGCCCCCATGGTATTTGCTCTTCATTTTCTCCAGTTGAGGTATATAAAGAATGGAATGATTGCCTTTGTTTTATTTGGAATTGTTACCGGATGTGTTTATATCATCAATGATTGTATTGATAAGAATAATGATCGATTTCATCCAATAAAACGACTGAGGCCCATAGCCTCCGGGCAATTGAAAGTGAAAACCGCTTTGGTAGGAGTTGTATTTTTGCTGGTGGTGGATTTATTTCTAATCTATCAGTTTAATACTGATTTTTTCTTGATTTCACTTATTTATATCAGCATTAATATTCTTTACTCCTTTTATTTAAAAAAAGTGGTTATCCTTGATGTGTTGATTATTGCTTTCGGATTTGTGCTAAGGGTGTTAATCGGGGGGGTTATCGATCAAATCAACTTATCCCCCTGGATTTTGATCATGACCTTTTTGATCTCAACATTTCTCGGGCTGGTTAAAAGGCGGCAGGAATTGGTCCGGTTAACTCCGCCTGATGGTCAGATCAATACTCGCCATACCTTGAAACTGTACAATATTTCTCTTCTGGATCAATTAATTTCTCTGACCACTGCCACTACCTTGATTTCATATATTATGTATGTATTAAATCCTGGTATCCAGATGAAGTTCAATACGGAAAATTTATATTTCACCATTCCCTTCGTGGTTTTCGGAATATTTCGCTATTTATATTTAATATACACCGAGGGAAAAGGAGAAAGTCCCGAAGAGGTCATTTTTTCGGATTTTCCATTTACTCTGAATATCATTCTATGGGTAATTGTTTTTATATTGCTTATAATTTATTAAATTGAAAAAAACCGAAATTGAGATCATCAGACAAATTCGTTTTGGCAGTGTCAAAGAAAAAGATTTAATCGACATATTTGATAATCAACAGAATAATTACCGCATACGATTTCATCTGGTCCAGCATCCCAAGTTCCCGGTAAAGATAGCTCTGAATATTATTCACCAGTTGTTTACCATGGATATGATCCGGCTGATCAAGAACAGAAGGGCCAATCCTTTTATACGGAAAAAGGCCGAGACTGAATTTCTCACCCGCTACCAACGACTCGCACTGGGTGAAAAAATATCGATTTTGAAAACAGCACCGGCTCAGGTGTTGAATCATTTTATCGAAGAGAATGATTACAGAATTCTGAAGGGCATTCTCAAAAATCAAGAATGCACCGAGGAATTGATTTTAAAATTTATCAACAGGAAAACTCAGAAATCAGAGTTCTATCGAGCCCTGCAGTTATCTGATTGGTACAAGAGGCCGGCCATTATCGAGGCGATCATACGGGACCAGGAGGCTCCGATAAAATTAATTCTGGATATGATTCCCATTTTGAAAACAGCACAGTTGAAAAGACTTTACCATAATGAAAATACCCATGAAATAGTCAAAGAGATTATCATGAAACATTTTTCGAATAAAGGGCCTGATCAGTAAATTGGACAGCTATCAGTCTTTTGTTGACATTATCAAACATTGTATTGTATATTTAAAACAAATGAAAAGAGCCATTGGTTTATTTATCATCATCATATCAATAAATTCGCTTGTCCTGGCTTATATTCCCACTTTCTATGGAGCGAGATCTTTATCTCTTGGATATTCCTCAATGGCCTTTAACTATGATATCAATGCCATTTTCATTAATCCGGCATTATTGACCTATGTCACCCGTTCATTAAGCGGATATCAGTTTCAGTACAGTTACTCCGATTATAAGGATTTTAAGAATCAATTGGATGAAGCCCTGGAATTTGATTTGAGCAACTTCAACTCATTGAGCGGGAGTGATAAGGAAATTCTATTTTCGAGACTTAATGATCTGTTTACCTCCAAGCATGGATTCAACGGATTCCGTGCCAGTATTCCGGGCTTGGTTTCCAAAGATTATGGTTTTTCGGTTTCATTTGTCAATACCGCGATTATCAATCCAATCCAGAATGATATATTTAATAAAGAGGTCGGGGAAGTCACCAATGCAGATATTGCCAGTTTGAAATTTAATCTCATTGGATTGAGTTATACCCAGTTCTCATTATCATATGGGCTGAATATTTCAACCGGAATCAGTTTTGGAATCAGCCTGCATTATTTATATGGAAAAATTACGGAATTTAGTTCTTCCATTGTTGAACCTATATTTAATACCGATTCTTCCATACAGGATTATCTGGAATATGCCTGGGATGATGCCGAAGACACTTTCTATAAACTGAATGTGGATATTTCACTCACAGCCGATATTGGAAAATATTTTAAACTGGGTATTATTGCCAAAAATGTTGGAAATCCCACCCTGGTAACCACGGAAAGAGATATTGTTATGGAGAGAAGGATTATCGCCGGTATTGCGTTCAGGCCCACCATTCAATGGGGGATATATCTGGATATGGACATCAATAAAACCGATCTTTACTATAACGGGGAGGATGTTCAATTGATATCTATCGGTGTTGAAAAGGGATTTTTTCAAAACAAGTTGCTGCTGAGAGCGGGATTTTTAAGTGATTTAACCGAAAAGTATTTTCTGGGAGGCAAATCCAACAGTTTGTATGGAGTTGGTTTCGGGTTCAATATGAGTAAGATTCTGGTTGATTTTGCAATTGGCATTGATAGCGGGGGAGCAATAAATAATATTGCGATTTCCGGTTTTTTTATGTTTTAATGAAACATTTAAAATATAAAACAGCCGATAATTTGACATATTTTGTCATTTTTTATATGATTATGATATTAATAAGGTAGAGACGAAAGAAATGAAAATTGGCGAGTTGCTTAAAAAAGATGAAAGCATAACCGAAGAAAATCTTCGACATGCCCTTGATGTTCAGAAAAAAGAACCGGGTAAACTGGGCAGTATTCTGATTCGACTGGGTTATGTTACCGAGGAAGATATCTCCCAGGTTCTCAGTAAACAATTTGGTTATCCATCTATTAATATCTCCAAGTTTGATATCGATGAAAAAATAACCCAGTTGATCAAGCCGGAGATTGCCCGAAAACATATCGTTCTTCCCGTGCACCGGATCGGTAGCATTTTAACCCTGGCCATGGCTGATCCATCCAATTTGTTCGTACAGGAAGAAATTCGGTTCACCACCAATTTAAGAATTCAGGCTGTCATCGCTCCCGAAAGTTCAATACTTCGGTCCATTGACAAGTATTACGGTTCTTCCACGGGAATCGAAGCCCAGAAATTTTTAGAGGAGATAGAACTGGATGATGATTCCTCAATTGAATTGATAGAAG
>DAOVIP010000342.1 GCA_030671465.1 Candidatus Aminicenantota bacterium
AGCGCAGGAATTAGAGAAGTGGCCCGGCCTAATAGCAGGGATTAGAAGATTTGTCCATCAGTTAAGACTCGATCTGCTTCTGAGAACTGTTATAGATAAAAAATATATAATCCCCTGCCGCGCTGCAGATCTTACAGGAGTATTGTCAGAGAATGGTACTTTGTATCCATGCGAACTATTGTCCCGCTCGTTAGGTAATATAAAGGAATTTGAATATGATTTTCGGAAAGTATGGCAGTCGCAGCAGATAAAAGAGAGCAGGAGCTCCATACTTAAAGATCGGTGTTTCTGTACACATGAGTGTTTTACACGTCTAAATATAATCAGTAATCCCGGGCATATCATAAAGAGCTTTCTAAAAAGGTGGACGGGCTACCAGATGTAAACCAGCTGTCGTGACCAAGAAATTTCAGGTTTTTATTATTTTAAATATATTGAATGAATAATATGTGATAAAATATTTACTAAATATATTATGCCATTCTCTGTCATGAATGGGGTAGGTGAGACCGTTGAAGGTGATTTGAAATGAAAAGAATTATTATTCCCCTGCATATCCGGTTTTTGGTCCGGGTGTACCTCATGGGCATTGTTTTCTTTACCCTGTTCCGGGTCCTGCTTTTTCTCAACAACCTGGACCAGCTGTTCGCACTTCCCTCTCCCCACATCAGCCTGATTTTCCGGGCTTTTTTAATGGGTTTGCGATTTGATACGGTTGTCTCCGGCTATATTTTGGTCATTCCTTTTCTGGTTTTATCGGTTCTTTCATTTTTTCGAAACCGGAACAATGAATGGGTCTTAAAAATATCCACCCTTTACACGGGAATTTTGTATTCCCTGGCTTTCCTGATCTGTTCGGTTGATGTCCCTTATTTCAATCATTTTTTTTCTCGGATATCCACCGGGATTTTTGCCTTTGTCAATAATCCGAATTTCGTTTTTAAGATGGTTATTCAAGAGGTACGCTACTGGATATTCATCCTTCCCATTATCTTGAGCTGTGTGTTATTCTGGTTTTTTCTATTGGGGATCAGAAAAAAAATCCAGAGGCAGAAAAAAAACCTGTCCGGTATGTCGCGGTTTTATCAGCTGGTGAATGGAATTGCTTTTTTTTTACTTTTCTCCATTCTAATATTTATAGGCATCCGGGGGCGGCTGGCGGTGAAGTCCCCGATCCGGGTCGGAACCGCCTATTTTTCAGCTTTCGCGTTTCCGAATCAGCTCGGTTTAAACCCGGTTTTTACCCTGCTGAGAAGTATTCTGGATGATATGGCTGATAACAATCGGGATCCCTCCTTCATGGATGATGGCCGGTCCCTGGAGCAGGTAAGGAGATATTTCAATATTCGGGAATCCGACCCGAAGGATTCGCCCATTGCCCGCCGGGTAGTTTCGGATGGTGGGCCGCTGCGTGCCAATGTGATTCTGGTGATCATGGAGAGCATGTCGGCTGATCTGATGGAGCGTTTCGGCAATACCCGCCGGCTGACTCCCAACCTGGACCGGCTGGTCGGGGAATCCTATATGTTTGACAATATTTATACAGCCGGAATCCATACTTATTCAGGAATATATTCCAGCCTGTTTGCCTACCCGGTTTGGAGGCGCCGGAATCCGATCAAAGGGGCTTCCATGATGATCTATTCGGGGCTGCCCAATACGCTTAAGCAACAGGGCTATCAGACCATATTCTTTACTACCCATGACGATCAGTTCGATAATGTCGGTGGATTTTTAAGGGCCAATGGAATGGACCGAATTATTGCTGAAGATGACTATCCGGCTGAAAAGGTATTGAGCACCCTGGGAGTTCCGGATGACTATATGTTTGAGTTGTCCATTCCCCGGCTGAACCGCCTGAGCCGGGAAGGCAGACCCTTTTTTGCCGCATTTTTAACCACCAGCAATCACCAGCCCTTTATCATTCCCGATGATATCCCCTTCCGACCGCGGAGCAGTAAACTGAAACACCGGATTGTGGAATATGCCGACTGGGCCCTGGGCAAGTTTATGAGGCTGGCCTCCAGCCAGGAGTGGTATGCCAATACCATCTTTGTTTTTATTGCCGACAGTGGCAGTTATGTGAGGAATTCCTATGACCTGCCCCTGTCATTTTTTCATACCCCCCTCATCATTCATGCCCCCCATATCCTTAAAGAACCCCGTCGTTTCGCCCGGATTGGCGGGCAGATCGATTTGTTTCCGACAATCATGGGGCTGCTGAACCTGAGCTATGTGAACAATACCTTTGGAATCGACCTGATAAAAGAGAGGCGGCCTTTTATCTACTTTTGCAGTGATGACAAGGTGGGCTGTCTGAACCATGAATATTTTCTAGTGATCCGGTCCGAGGAGAATGAATCGCTGTATCATTATCATTCCCTGGATCCCCGGGACCATATCAACAGCCGGAAGGCGCTGGCAGCTGAAATGAAGACCTATTGCTTGTCCATGCTGCAGGCCAGCCAATGGATGCTTGAAAACCGGAAAGTGGGACCGGTTCATTAAACCAGTGGCGAATCGGAATTTTTTTTGATACAATATGGACCAAATGTCGTATAACAGATAATAAGAGGATAAAATGAAGATGAAAATAATTATACGGATTGTATTGGCGGTTTTGCTGACCGGCCAGCTGGTTCAGGGGCAGGTCGATCTGACCCGGGAAAAATTTTTGTCCCGGCTTCTCCATCAGAGCCTGGAAAACTTTCATTACAGTGAAAAGAAAATAAATGATGATTTTTCAATCCGGGGATTCAAGGAATACCTGGAGGTTCTGGATTATTACAAGCGATTTTTTATCCAGGCTGACATCGATGAACTCAAACAGTATCTGACCCGCATTGATGACGGGCTGAAACAGGGGACCATGGACCTGATGATCCTGGCCA
>DAOVIP010000288.1 GCA_030671465.1 Candidatus Aminicenantota bacterium
ATCGGTAGTACCAAGTCTCAGGTGATTCCGGTCATGACCGGAGAGGATATCCGGCTCCGGGAAGTCAGCAAACGAATTATGGAGAAAGGGCTCTATACGGGCGTGGTAACCTTCCCGGCAGTTTCCAAGAAACGCACCCGCCTGCGTTTATCCGTCTCATCCAGCCATACCAAGGAACATATGGACCGTTGCGCGAACATAATCAAAGAGGTTTTTGATGAAATGGAAAACTGGACACCGGGCAGTTAATTCATCACCCAGCCACCTTTCAGGGAGGGAAAAACATGCCCACATTTGAATGGACCCAGGACCTGGCAGTCAGGATAGAATTGATCGATGAACAACATAAAATGCTGTTTCAGCGGGCCAATGATGTTTCCCAGGCCATTGACAATGGCCAGGCATTAACTCAAATCATCAAAACGCTGGATTTTCTGATCGACTATACCCACTTTCATTTTTCAACCGAAGAAAACCACATGCAAGCCAATAACTACCCGGGTTTGGAAGCCCACCAAACCAGCCACCGGGAATTGGTCAACACCTTGAATGATCTGGAGCGGGATTTCAAAGAGGAAGGGGCCACCTTTCAACTGGCCGATGCCCTCAATAGTTTCCTCAATAACTGGCTGGTTAAACATATCAAGGGCATAGATGTTCAATTCGGAAATTTTTTAAAGGAAAAGGACATCCAGCTAAATTAGTCCGGATTGAAGCGTTTCATCTGGACAAGAAATAACAATCAAATATTAATTAATAAAAAGGTTTTTTGAGGAAAAATTGGGATCGCTGGTGAGATTAATTCCCAATTTTTTCAGACCGGCCTCATCCCCGGGTGAGGGCATATGGGTCATGTGAGCCTCACAATTTCTGAGCTTTTTTAATTTTTCCACTGCTACCTGGGCAGCTGGATTACTGGTGGCACTAATTCCCAGTGCAATCAGGGTTTCATCCAGATTCAAACTCACTTTGCTTCCATCTAAAACATCTTTTTTTAAATAACTCAGAGATTCAATAATGTTTTGAGGTAATAATGGGATGTCATCCGGAATAGCAGCCAGTTCTTTTGTCGCATTTAAAATAAGGCTGGATGCCGCATGCATCAGGGGAGAATTTTTTCCGGTTACAATGCTCCCATCAGGGAGCTGAATCGCAGCCCCACAGAAAATACCACTGCTTCCCTTTCCCTCGGTTTTTTGAGCTTCAGCCGCAGCCTTCCGCGCAGGTTTTACCACCTGGCGATCCATTACAGTAACCCCTAAATTTTCCATCAACAATTCCAATCTCTGAACTGTTTCTTTTTCTGCTAATCCCATGGAATATTCACAGGCATAACGAAAATAGCGTCTGATAACCTCCTGGGTAGCGGCTTCTCTAATGATTTCATGATTGGTTATCCCAAATCCAACCCGATTCACTCCCATATCAGTAGGGGATTTATAGGGCAAAACATTTCCGGAAATTTTTTCCATGATTCGTTTAAGCAAAGGAAATGCCTCAATGTCCCGATTGTAATTCACTGTTTTCTGATTGTAGGCATCCAGATGAAAATGATCAATTAAATTAAAATCTTTGATATCTGCCGTGGCCGCTTCATAGGCCACATTTACCTCATGCTTGAGGGGAAGATTCCAGATGGGAAAGGTTTCAAACTTTGCATAACCGGCCTGAATTCCCTTCTTGTGGTCATGATACATCTGAGAGAGACAGGTGGCCAGTTTTCCGCTACCAGGCCCCGGGCCGGTGACCACCACGATGGGTTTTTCGGTTTGAATATACGGGTTATCACCATATCCTTCATCACTAACAACCATATCAATATCAGTGGGATATCCTCTGGTATATTTATGGGTAAAGACCTTGATATCCCGGCGCTCCAGCTTATTTTTAAACACCTGGGCAGCCATTTGATTTTCAAAACGGGTAATAACCACAGCAGATAATGAAATCCCCCATTCCTTTAAATCATCAATTAGTTTTAAAACATCGGAATCATAGGTGATACCAAAATCTGCCCGAATCTTCTTCCTTTCGATATCACCGGCATATATACACAGAATCACATCGGTTTGATCTTTTATTTCTTTCAGCAATTTAATCTTAACATTTGGATCAAAGCCCGGTAAAACCCGGGCCGCATGGTAATCATATAGAAGTTTACCGCCAAATTCCAGATACAATTTATCACTGAACTTTTCCATTCTCTGAAAAATAGCCTTTGTCTGTTCTTTCAAATATTTTTCATTATCAAAGCCAATTTTTTTTTTCATACCCCATCTTACCTTCCAGGAAACAAGGGGTCAAGCCTTTAATAACGTTATAGGGAAAAATATTTTTTATTTCGAATTAAACTCAAAAAGGTTACCCCGAAAAACAAAATACAGCCCGTCAATTAAAAACCTGCTTTTCCGGGCATTGATTCAATATGACAACTATCTGGACCGGTTTTTCCGGACTAAATCTATTTCAACAGGATATCTTCAAAAAAATCGATGGCCCTCTCATCTCCGATTTCACCCAGCCAGAAAATGGCCTTTTTACGGATCTTCGGACTGCGGTGCTTCCGGGCAATATCAATAAGCATGGGCACGGCTTTGGTCCGGGGAAGCTGGCTGATGGCAAAAACCGCACTGGATTTCACCTCCAGTTCATCCTTGCTCTCGATGACTTGCTTCAAGGCCCGGATACTCTCCTTTGACGCCTTTTGCCCCAGCCAGAAAATGGCCTTTTTACGGATCGAAACCGAGGCATCGGCCCTGGCCATCCCGATCAGCTGACGTACCGCCTCTGAACTACCATCCAGATAGAAGGCGAATACCACCTGTTTTCGGATAGGATAATCAGTTTCCCGGGCAGCGATTTTCTTTAAGTAGATCAATCCCCCGGGGTGCCGGGCCATTCCCATCCAGAAGACCGCATGCTTTCTGAGGTCTTCGGTGTAACCGTGATCCTGTACCACGGAATACAGAAAAACCAAAGACCCGGTGTGGTGGTGAAAGGCCACCGACGCCAGAATTTTTTTCCGGATGCAAGTCTCAGGCTTGGATTTGAAAACACTTACCAGGAAGTCCATGCTTTCCACAGTATTAATATGACCCAGCCAGTACAGAGGGATATCGGTCAGGCGGTAGGTCGAATCCGGATTGAGCAGCGAGACATCCACAATTTTGGACCCACTGCCTTTCCTTTTGTGGAGCATAATGATATCCCGGTCCACGGCTTCCGCCCCGGTCCGGTCGTCATCGTCGGAACAACGGCCAAAATGCCGGATAACCAGGCGGTCACCTTCGTGATAAATTCTTGAAACCGGTTCAGCATGCGAATCAATATAGGTTCCCGACACCCGGGCCCGGCTGCAGGCG
>DAOVIP010000238.1 GCA_030671465.1 Candidatus Aminicenantota bacterium
GTAGAAGTGATCCGGGTACTGATACCACCCCGAGGGGTGAATTCTGAGTGGATGATCATTTCGATCGGTTTGATCACTTCCACCAAATGATCAAGGATCAATTGATTCAGATTTTCATAGAAAATTCCGGTATTTCTAAATTGTATAAAATAATATTTTAATGATTTTAACTCCACAATATACCGGTCCGGAAGGTATTTAATGGTAATACAACCAAAATCAGGCAAACCGCTTTTGGGGCAAAGGGAAGTAAATTCCGGATTTTTGATCTCAACCCAGGTGTTTTCTTTTTCATTGTTGTATGGAAGTGGTTCCAGAACCCCGGGTGAAATAAAAGAGGCGTTTTTTCTTATTTGATTTAAATATTTTTCAATGGCTTTCTTTTTCATGGTTATCACCTCGTTCAGGCACCAAACTTATCCGGTTGTCACATGTTTATTATACAGCAGGAAGCTGTGCAGGTAAAGGGAAAAGATATACCCGGTCAACTTTAAATCTTGACAGGAAGTCAAAATTTTGATAACCTAAGGATACTAATTTTGTAAAGAGGGTAAAAATTGATAAAGATATTATTGGCTGATAAGTTGAATCCCAAAGCCATAGAACAGTTAAAGGAAATTCCTGAATTTGAAGTGATTGAAAATACAGGCCTTGAACCTGATGTGTTAAAAGGAGAGATCGGGAAATTTGATGCTGTGGTGATCAGGAGTGCAACCAAATTAAGGAAGGAAATACTGGCACACGGATCGAATCTGAAAGTAGTGGTTCGAGCCGGTATCGGTCTCGATAATGTTGATGTTGAATATGCCAAGTCTAAGGGAATTGAAGTTCGGAATACCCCCTTTGCCACTTCGATTACGGTTTCGGAATATACGTTGGCTCTGATGCTGGGGATATGCAGGTTTATCGGCCCGGCTTATAAAAGTATGAAAGAGCATAAATGGGAAAAGAAGTTTTTTTCCAAAGGTATGGAGGTTTATGGAAAGACGGCCGGTATTATTGGTTTCGGAAGAATCGGAAAAGAAATTGCAAAACGCGAACTGGCTATGGGAATGAATGTAGTGTTTTGCGATATGCTGGAGATTCAAACCGATATAAATGCCAAACAGGTTTCGCTGGAAGAGTTGTTGATGAAATCGGATTTCATTTCCATACACCTGCCCCTGAATGAATCAACCAAAAATCTGATATCCACCAAGGAGTTTGATTTAATGAAGCAAAATGCCGTTTTAATTAATGTTGCCCGGGGCGGTGTGGTGGATGAAAAGGCTTTGTTGGTAGCATTGAAGGAAAATAAATTAAAGGCTGTTGCCCTTGATGTCTATGAAAAAGAACCTCCGGACCAGTTTGAATTGATTGATCACGAGAAGGTCTTTCCAGCTCCTCACCTGGGGGCATCAACGGTCGAGGGCCAGGAAAGAGCAGGTCTGGATGTGATAACCATTTTAAAAGAATTCTTCAATGTATAATCGATTAACAAATCAGAGAAAAAAATGATTAGAATAATTGGAAATTCGTTAAATTCCTGTAACAAGAAGATTCTCGACAAGATGAACAAGATGGATTTCGAATGCATCAAAAGGGAAATCACTGCTCAGGTTGAAATGGGGGCTGAATACATCCAGCTTAATGCGGTATCATTGCTTCACAATGAGGTCCCGTTTTTAAGGGAAGTCATTCCGGTGGTCGAAGAGAATGGTGGAAAAGTTTTGGTCAGAAGCAATAAAATTGAAACCCTGATAGAAGTCACCAAGATTGCCCAGAAAGATCTGATGATCGGAGATATTGAATTCGATAAAAAAAAACTGGATTCCATTATCAATATCATGCAGAATGATAAGGTGAAAATTATTGCCCTGATAAATGATCATCAGTCAAAGGCCAATATCTACCCCGAGAGATCACTGCTGATTGCCCAGCAGTATGTTGATTATTTACTGGATATGGGAATTGAAAGGAGTCACATTTTATTGGACCCCACGGTAAGGCCGCTAGAAGATGATTTTTCCAATGGCAAGACCTTTTTGAATACCCTGGAATTGTTTAAACTGGATTTTCCTCAGGTAAAGACTATTGCCAACCTATGTACCTTGTCCGAGGGTTTACCCAAGCGGTATCTGATCAATGCTTATTTTCTTTCTCTGGCCATTGAAAAAGGCTTGGATTATATTGTATTAAATGTTTTGGGTAAATCAATTAACGAGTGTATCACCTCAACACTTTCTGTAATCGGTAAGGATAAGAACATGCAATCCTATCTGAAGTTTTGCCGGGAATACAAAGAACAGAAAAAGAAGGAAAATTGCGGTGATTTAAATGAACCCAAATAAAATTTCTCTATACCATTTAGACAATTCGAGGTGATCATGGCAAAAGAAGGTATCCCTTTTGTTGTCATTCCCTTTTTGCTAGGGCTGATTTTTTTATTATTGAAGATCCCGGTTCTGTCATATATATTCGCCATAATCTTGTACATCTTTACTGCCTATTTTGCCTTTTTTTTCAGAGATCCACCACGTAAAATAGTTGCCCAGGACCATGAATGGGTTTCCCCGGTAGACGGTACCATTCTGGATATTGTCTCTGAAACCGATTCCAATCGCCTTGTCGTTTTTCTTTCAATATTTAACGTTCATGTCACCCGTCTTCCCTACAATGGGCAGATGGAAAAAATAGAATATTTTAAAGGACAATTCCTGCCCGCCTATCGGGATAAGGCCTCTGAACTCAATGAGCAGATTAATTTAACCGTTAATTCCAAATCATTTAAATATTCCCTGAAATTGATTGCAGGCATCGCTGCCAGAAGAATCAGGATGTGGGCGCATCAGGGAGACAAAATAAATACCGGCAGTAAAATCGGGATCATCATGTTTGGCTCCCGAGCAGAGCTGTCAATTCCCAAATCGGTATCTTTGCAGGTAAAGAAAGGTGACAAAGTCTATGGAGGCTTGACATTAATCGGAAAGATAAAAAACCAAGAATAAAAAAAAAGCGAATTCGGAAAGTCAGTATTTCCAAACTCACCAACATTTCTTTCCTGCCTTCGGTTTTTACAACAGTCAACCTTTTTATGGGTTATCTGGCTGTGGTTCAAATATTCAAGACCAATTATATTACCGCATCATATCTGGTTATATTTGGTGTTGTGATGGATGGTTTTGATGGCACCATTGCCCGTTTAACCAAAACAGAATCCAGTTTTGGTATGCAATTCGATTCTCTGGTCGATGCGGTTACATTCGGCCTGGTTTCCGGTATTATGATTTATCAATGGGGGTTTCAAACCTTGAATTTCCAGTTTGGCCAGATCATTGGTTTCATATTTTTAAGCGCCGGGGTAATACGGCTGGCCCGGTACAATGTTTACCATGAAGCCAAGGCTTTTCCCACCAATATCTTTATCGGCTTGCCCATACCATTGGCTGCAATGGCCGTTGTATCTATTGTATTAATGGTGGAAATTCCCCTTAAACAAAAAAATCATGCCATATTATTTGCGATTTATGTACTGCTTATTGCTTTCCTGATGATTTCCAATATTCGCTATCGAACCCTGAAAAGAATCAAACCCAAACACAACCTTTTGGCGTTGTTTATCCTGGCAGCGATTATTGCCTTTTCCATAAAGTACCCTTCATTTACCATTCCAATTTTAACCTTATTGTATGTAACTTCACCATTGTTTTTTTTCATCTCCGGTCGATTCAAAAAAAGGAAGAAAAAGGCAATCGTTGAAAAGGATACATAGAGGCAACAGGTCTCATAGCCGGAGTAATTGGTATATGGATTTGGGAATTCATGTATTCGATGTGAAAATGAAGATCCCCGGGAAACCGAAAATATGAATAAACAGAATGGTCTCTTATCCAACATTAAGCCTTATTTATTCCGATTTTTAATGGCCATGTTTTTTATGGCCATGGTGGCTCTGTTCACTGCGCTTTTCGCCCTGATCATTCGGCCGGTAATGGATGA